>JANLQO010000314.1:0-12573 GCA_031367855.1 Planctomycetia bacterium
CGCTGGCGCATGGTTCGCTTAAGTCGTGAGCCCAAGAGAATTCCTTTCTGCGAGCTGTGGTGTGCTTGACCTCGATGTCACACACCGACGGGATAGCGAACCGTAGCAAATCCATTGAATGGAAACCAGGGCAATGGCAAGCTTTCAGACTGACGCATCGGGTTACGCTAGGCTTGGTCTCAAAAGGGGGCTTACCCATTACGGGCAAGCCTTTTAACAGGGGTTTTGCATGCCCTCCAAAGGGTCAGCCCCCTTTTGAGATCAAGCCTAGCATGGGCGATCGGGAATTCTGATGTTAGAGTAAACTACTTAGCGTAAGCCACCGAAGAAATTGAGATCTGCTTAATTGATCATAAGTAAAGCCCTATGACTGCATTCAGGATTCATTTTTCTAATCGTCGCTCGGTAATTGCTTTCTCCTTAGTTGTGGTGCTGCAGGCGGGATTGGCGAGCGGGCAACTGAGTGTACTGTCGAAAGGGAACCCAGCGGTAGAGTGGCGTAAGGCGCAGCTCGCCCAACTCGAAATACAATTGGCCGACAGTACTACGCCGCCTGAATTGAAGCTAGAGTTGTCGGCGCAAAAACAATGGCTAACGGACTATGCGTCAGTAAAGCTAAGCCCACAACCGCCGCAAGCTTCCGAAAAACCCCCGGCTGCAATGGACGAACCGATACTTGATCCTGAAAGAAAGGCGTTTGCGATTCGCAAGAAATTGTTTGGCCTTAATGCGAAACCGACGACCGAGGATACCGAAAAGCTGCGAGCCGCGCTTGAGAAAACTCCAAACGACATTGGGCTTAGGCAACTGCAACTGCATTGGCTTGACCAACCTCAATACCGTGAAGAGTATCCGGCCGAAATCGCGGATGCGGCCAATCGCTTGCATGGTCTCCTGGAGAGCAACAAGCAACTGGATCCGGCCAAGCAAAAGATGGCCATAGCAAACACTTTGTATCGGCAAGCCCGCGCGCTCGGCTATCGGCTTGATCTTGACAGCGAAGGGAAAAAACCATTTGAAAAGGGCGATCGCGAGGTAGTGGATTCGCAGTTGGGTAGTGTTTACACGCAGCTCATCAATTTGGTCGGCCCTGGACGTCCTGAGTTTGCATTGCTGGAGATTCGGATGTTGCGGCGCGACAACTGGTTTGGCAGAGCTTTACAAGTCCTCGAACGTAATGCCAGCAGGATCGAGCCTCGCTGGTACTTGGAAAAGCGTCGCGATCTGTTGCGCGATTTGGGCTGGACTACGCCTGCAGCACAAGCCCAAGAAATGTTCGCTACGGCCTTCCCAGAAGAAGCGAAAGCTAGCCCACGAAAAACTTCGGAGTGAAAGGCGCTCGTGCTTTGTTAATTCAAGTTGATCTGCACCCAACCGTTGTCTAGTAGCAAGCTGGAGATTTGAACGCGGGGCACGTTGGCTTGCTTGGGCGCTGGGAGATCGACAGGCGTGTTGACCAGGACTGGTTTAAAGGTCTCTTCGAACTTGCCTTTGAGAAATGCGCGCATGCTTACGGCACCAATATTGCTAATTTTTCCATAAAACTCGATTTTGACATCGCCTTCACGATCCAATCGCAGATTGCCATTGGTGATGGTGGGGCGGTAGGTCGCTGAGACTGTTGCATCTTGCTTAAGTACTTGGTCGCCACGCGTCATTTGGCCGATGCGGAGAGTCAGTCTTACCACGCCGTCATTGAGCTCAATTTGGATGGGGTGAAAGGCTGCGAAGGTGATCGACCAAGGGTCAGCGTTTGCTTCTTTTTCCAATTCAGGAGTTACTTTGCCGTCGAATTGCCTAACGAGATCGTCGAGATCATGATTGCGTAGCGTGCGGCCCGCTAGGAATACGTCGATAGCGTTCATCATCGCAGATTGATGCGCCTCGATGACGATCGCTGCATCTGCGGGTTTAGGTAGGTCACAGGGTTTCACCGCGGCGAGTTGCGAGGTTGAGCGTTGCGTCAGCACGCCGTAAATTGCCGTCGACGAAGAGTTATACGAGTACGACGGCTTGGGTAAGCCGATGCGCGTTAGCACTGGGCGCGATTGTGCATCCTTTTGAAAAGATGCCAACTGAACGCGAGACTGGCTGAGTTGCTCTTCGATTTGCTGATCGAACTGGGTGCGTACGCGATCCTGCAAGCGTCCTTCGGCGACAACGTTGGCTTGAGGCTGGGTCTCGGCAGCTTTACGTGTGGCGATACGGCGCACAATCCGCGAACGGTGTTCAATGGAATTGATTTGGGTTTGTAAATTTGTAGCCACCGACGCGGCTGTCGAAGAGATGCCTGTCGGATTGACGAAGATTTGTTTGACCGCAAAGATCGGCGAAGAACCAGTGCTGCGCAGAACGACGCCGCGGTTATAACCGGTATTATTCGTGGACAGGTTCGCATTCAGAGTCAGGCATAAAGAAACGCCGTTGTTGCTTGGCATCAGGTCGGCCGACACGTTTCCATTTAAGCATGCCGAGCCGACTACGCGGGTGCCAAGTAAACACTCATTGACCGACGTCGGCTGAGCCACTGGGCGAACTAAAATGCCCGTAATGAAGGATTCGTGTACGAAAGCTTGTACATTCGGCTGTGAAAACTTGGCTCGCATCGCTGACAATGATTCTGGTGCTTGCCCCGTTAACTCTAGATAATTTGCGATAACCCCAACTGCTTCGGCGCGTTCGCTATCCGTCTCCGTTACAGGGTCGTTTAGGGATTCAATCAATTTCTCAAGTCGCTGGTCGATCGCTTTGAGCGTCTGCTCGGGAGCCGAACCGAAACGCAACGCCCGGTGAAAATGCATCAGGCCATCACGTACTCGGGTGTACTGTGGATACTCGAGGCCTAGATAGTTTTGACGCATCGAAGTCTCGAGATCTACCAAAATCGCCGGATTGGGCTGCTCGGCGTTGGCCGCCTCACGCATTGCGTCAAGGCGCAGGAAGTTCTTCCAAGATGCGAATTGTTGGGGATTCGTCGATAGAAACCGTTCAAGATTATCGAGGGCGGCAATCAATTCACGCTTGGCAGGTGCAGCCTGGGGAAGCTTGTCCGCGCTCAAATGTTTTCGGGCTGCACGTGCAATATTCTGCAGGTCACGCGAAACCGGATCGATTGCCTCCGCTGAAACAGGCTTCTTCTCAACTGATTTGGCGTCGTTGTTGGCCGAAGTGGAGTTGGTATCAGACGGTGATGGTTGCGAGTCGGCTTGGCCAATTGGATGAGGAACCACTTCGTCTCGCGGAACTTGGCCGGAAAGTGAGAATTCAAAAAAACTTAAGATGACAAGTGAGAGCGCGCAGGTGGCGAACTGACAATTGAATGGGGGCGTCGAAAAGGGTTGTCGAGTCATCTAAATTTCCTGCTCAATTTTCTCTGATTTCTTCCAAGATAGCAGCTTCAGAATCTCCCTAGCTGGCCGAACTCTCCAGGCAGATCCAAATCATGGGCGACATTCTACTTGATTCACTAAATTATCCTACCTCCCCAGGCATCGCGACTGATAAAGTCTGACAATTCTCAGGAAATGTGGAATAACGTAGCATTTTTTTTGTGCGATCGAAGTGTTTGCTCCGTACCCTTTTTTGAGCTTCAAGAAGTCGAAGCAGGTTCGCCATGTGCAAGGACGCGAACCGACACGTTCAACCACACGAATTCGCAATCGGCAAGTTTGATGAGAACGATCACGATTGGAGATATCCACGGCTGCTCGAAAGCGCTGGACCGGTTGATTGGCGAAATTAAGCCTAGTGAGTACGATCGTCTGATATTCCTCGGTGACTATGTTGATCGTGGGCCCGATAGCAAGGGAGTGATTGAGCGACTCCTGGACCTGCGAAAGCGTTGCAACACGATCTGCCTGCTTGGGAACCATGAAATTATTTTCCGGAGCGTTGTGGCTGGATTTCCAGTTGAATCCTGGTTGGCGATCGGTGGTCTGCAGACGCTTGCGAGCTACGGCGGGGCGTTGAAAAACGTTCCGCTGGACCACATTGAATTTTTGTGTGGACTTCGGCCGTACTTTGAAACTGATCAGGCTCTTTTTATTCACGCAAACTACGACGCGAATCTGCCACTGTCTGAGCAGTCGGAACAGAAGTTGTTTTGGGAACACTTGGGCGCATCGATCCCGGGGCCGCACTATTCACGCAAACACGTTTATTTGGGTCACACACCGCGGACCTGTGGCGAAGTGGGGCACTTTGGACATCTCACATGCGTTGACACATTCTGCGTTGGTGGCGGATGGTTGACGGCCATCGAAGTTGAAAGTGGCGAGATTTGGCAAGTTTCGCAAACAGGAAGGCTTAGGCAGAATTGGAGATTCGTGGAACTTCTGCGGAAAAAGTTCGGTGCATTTCGTGTTCGAACTCTTTTTAGGCCTCACATAGCGCCACGGTGAGTCAATAATGGGTAACCGATCGCAAATTGCTAGCAATTTGCAATAATTTTCTCGAGCAATATCGGAATGTGGCTACTTTTAGTCCGTCGCTTTGTGTCGATAAGAACCAATGCAAAAGTTGACTTCACCCAGACCGACCAAGTTAAATTGGGGGGGTATTCTGGCAATTAGGGCGCTACTGTGCCTTGCGAACAATCTAGAATGCGACGAAAGTAGGCCGTACGGCGGCGATTCTTTGCTCGACATCCGTGCCCACAAAATTTGGCTGATCGCGAACTGACTACTTCGCCCCTTTCGGGCATCAGGTTGGTGATTTGATGATTCAAAAAACGACAAGCGCACTTGCCCGGTACTCAGAGGGTAGGCCGTTGGACCTGGAGCGCTATCTCGGTAGCCAGCCACCACCGCGGACGGATTTGGTCGCCGTGCTCCAGCATTGGGCCAAAGTTCGTGGCGATTCGCCCGCATTTTATTTTGCCGATCGCGAAGGGGATGAGGATCAGGTTTTGACCTATGCGCAGTTAGACGCGGGGGCGCGCAACCTAGCTGGGTATTTGCAAAAACTGGGTGGAGCTGGGCAGCGCGTTCTGCTGCTGTACCCACCTGTCATGGATTTCGTGATCGGATTTTTTGGCTGCCTGTATGCTGGCGCGACCGCCGTACCTGCTTTTCCGCCGCGCCGTAATCGCAAGGGTCAACGCATCCACGGAATCGCTCGCGATTGCCAGGCGCAATTCGCATTGACGAATGAACTTGTGCGTCAAGCCATCGAAGCGGACGCGAACTGGGTCGAGTGGGAATCGGTCACGATTGTCGCCTCCGATTCGCTTGCTCAAAATCACTCTGCTCACTGGAAAGCTCCCGTGTTGCACGATAGTGATTTGGCGATGCTGCAGTATACCTCCGGCTCGACGGGTCAGCCGAAGGGCGTCATGTTGACTCACGGCAATTTGGTCCGCAACACCGAGTTGATCGCTTCTGCATTTCAGTCGGGACAAGATAGCATTGGGGTCAGTTGGTTGCCGACCTATCATGATATGGGGCTTGTCGGCGGAATTTTGATGCCGCTGTTCATCGGTAGCCCCATGGTGTTGATGAGCCCGATGTCCTTCCTGCAGCAACCGATACGCTGGCTTAAAGCGATTTCAAAGTATGGTGCGACGGTGAGCGGCGCGCCGAATTTTGCCTATCAACTCTGCGTAGACAAGATCTCTGACGAAGAACTCGAAGGTATCAATCTGAGCACTTGGCGCACTGCTTTCAACGGTGCTGAACCGGTGCGTGCAACCACTTTGCAGCAGTTCACGGAACGCTTTGCGAAATATGGATTCAAACGTCAGTCTTTTTTACCATGTTACGGCATGGCTGAGACTACCTTGATCGTCACAGGTGGACCGCAAACTGAGCCACCTCCGCTCTTCGCCTTTGATACACGTGAATTAGAAGCCAATCGTGTGGTGCCGTGTGCGGCGGATGATCCACACGCGCGCCCATTGGTAGCTTGCGGTCAGATTTTGCCGGGCGAGACGGTTTTGATTGTGGACCCGCAAACTCGCCAAGTCGTCGACGAAACTCAGATCGGTGAAATTTGGATCGATAGTCCCAGTGTCGGCAAAGGCTATTGGGAGAAAGAAGATATTAACATGGAAGTTTTTGGTGGTACCACAGCGGACGGAGATGGTCCTTACTTGCGAACCGGCGACCTGGGATTTGTGTTTGATGGTCAATTGTACGTTGCTGGTCGCTTGAAGGACATGATCATTGTCCGTGGTGTGAATCGCTATCCTCAAGATATCGAGCTGACTGTCGAGCAAGCGCACGATATCATGCAGAGCGGTATAGTGGCTGCGTTTGCTGATTGCACAGGCGATCGAGAGCGGCTGATCATCGCGGCTGAAGTGCAACGCCGCGAGGATCTCGATTTTGACAAAGTAATTCTGGCGATTCGCCGCGATGTGACTCAGCAGCACGAATTGCCGCCAGACGCCGTAATTCTGGTTCGCTTCGGTACATTGCCGCGCACGTCCAGCGGCAAAGTTCAACGTCATGCGTGCCGCCAAGAGTATCAACGCGGTTCATTGAAGATTGTCGCTGAGTGGAAGGCTTGGGACGTCGATTTGCCGGATGGCGAACCGATGATTGCAGCGTCGCACTACAAGCGCGGCGGTAACGGACAATCCATTGCGCCTGAGCCGACGCCGGGTAGCGCTGGTCCAACACCGCTGGACCATGAAATCGTAGACATTGTCATGGATGCTGTCCGCGCGGTGGCCCAAGAACGCGCCAAGCATTTAGAACTCGATACGAATATCGTGCTCGACCTTGGACTTGATAGCCTTGAGCGTATGCAGATCGCCCATACGCTCGAGCAGACTTTCGATGGCCGTTTCCCAGAGCAAGTCATACAAGATATTGAGACTATTCGCGAGGTTGCGGAAGCGATCGAGCGTTACTTGGGCAAAAAACGCATCCGCCGCGATCTCGTACCTGCCGAAACCGGAATCCGACCGGTCGACAAACGACAAACGGCTCCTGAAGATTATCAATTCGATCAATTGCCAGAGTATCGCCGACTAAAGCGAACTATGGCGCAGTTCGAATTAACAGGCGTGCCCAATCCCTACTTCTCGGTGCACGAAGGCACGGTTCGCGACACCACGAAAATTGCCGGACGCGAACTGATCAGCTTTGCATCCTACAACTACCTCGGTATGTCAGGCGATCCAGCCGTCAATCAAGCCGTCGTAGACGCGGTGAATCGCTATGGAACCAGTGTCAGCGCCTCTCGGTTGGTGAGCGGCGAGAAGGACCTGCACGTACAACTCGAGCGCGAGCTTGCGGATTGGGTTGGTACCGAGGATTGCATCGTGATGGTCGGCGGTCATGCCACCAACGAGACCACGATCGGTCACATCGTTGGTCCAGGCGATTTGATTTTGCATGACGCATTGTCTCACAATAGTATCGTCCAAGGAGCGATTTTGTCGGGCGCTCGTCGTCGCGCATTCCCGCATAACGATTGGCAAGAATTGGAAGTGATTCTGAATGAAGTACGATCCAGTTATCGCCGTGTGTTGGTGGTAGTCGAAGGCGTTTATAGCATGGACGGTGACTTTCCTGAGCTACCAAAATTCATTGAAGTCAAGAATCGACACCAGGCATGGTTAATGGTCGATGAAGCCCACTCCATTGGCACGATGGGCAAAACCGGTCGCGGAATCGCGGAACACTTTGGCGTCAGCGGTCGCGAGGTGGATATTTGGATGGGTACGCTCAGTAAATCGTTCGGTAGTTGCGGCGGTTATATTGCCGGTTGTCGCGAGTTGGTCGAGTTGCTGAAGTACACCGCGCCCGGCTTCGTATTCAGCGTTGGTCTTTCGCCTACGAATACCGCCGCTGCGCTTGCTTCGTTGCGTACTCTGCGAGCGAATCCGCAGCGAGTTACGACCTTGCACGCTCGCGCCGCGCTGTTCTTATCCGAAGCCAAGAAACGCGGCTTGAATACTGGCGAATCGAATGGCACCGCAGTCGTACCCGTGATCACAGGGAATTCGCTACATGCATTGCTCCTGTCGCGCAGGATGTTTGAAGCGGGCGTCAACGTGCAACCGATTCTCTACCCAGCGGTGGACGAATCCGCCGCACGATTGCGATTCTTCATCAACTGTACGCACAGTGAACAGCAAGTACTTTATGCCGTAGAACAAGCGGCCAAAGCTCTGAGAGAGATTTCACCGAGCTACTTTCACTGAGTAAAGCGGAGTCTTAGCTGATTAGCTGACTGTGCCGCATCCTGGCCGGTCATGATCGAAATACGAGTTGGCGAACAGACTGTCATCGCATAGAAGTTGCTGAATCGAGCGCCAAGAGCCGCTAATCGCTGCATGTTCGGAGTGCGATAAAAATCGTTCACACTTTGACTGTGCAATCACTTAACGAAATCGCGTTGGGCCTCGCGGCCGAACGCCAGCATGCAGCCCCAAACGCCAAACGGTATATTCAATACCAAGCACACGCAGGGCAAGCAGCAGATGATCGCTCCGGTGCGCGCCATGTACAGTCCCGAGCGACGCGCGAGCGAAATGCCACCCACCAGCTGCAAGAGTGATAGCACAAACATCACTACCGCCACAATGATTTGAAGAGTAATGATAATGAATTGGTCCCGCCCCATGTTCGGAATGTTAAACATCGCCATCGTTCCGATCACAATGTAGAACATTTCGATCGCGATCCCAACACCCGCGCAGATCGCAATAAAGACGCCACACGTAACGTACTGACCTCCCTTGCCAGCGCTTCTACGCGTCGATCCGGAAGTCATCGGCGCCACTGGCGAGTACGGCGATGAGTACGTTGTATTTCCCAGAGGATTCGATTCAGACATGCTAGTTGGCGCAGAACCCAAGGGGATGAGATCCGCCCACGGATCGTTGGCGACCTGCGACTCTGGCGTTAGTTCGCTCTCGGATGGGATGGTATTTTGCGATTTGCAATGCGGGCAATGAGTCAGTTGCCCAGCCGCTTCAGCGGGCACTACCATTCGCCTTGTACAACTCTCGCAGCTGAATTGAATGGGTGGCAGGTCGTCGCGCGACGCTTCGGAAACTACCGTCCCAGATGGATTGGGTTGTTCTGTATGTGACCTGGTCTTTGCAACCGACTCGCGCGCCGTGGTCAATTCATCGGGAAGCACAAAGAGTGTTAGATCATCGTCATCAAACGAGCTGGAAAAATGATCTGGCTTCTCGGTTGGCGTTACATCAGCAACTCGCACTTCGATCGAAAACACTTCGCCGCAAACATGGCATTTGCCGCGCCGCCCACGCATCGCTTCGCTGCCCTCGAACAACTGACTGCACTTGGGGCAACTGAATACCCAATGGATTGACTGCTCCGCAGACTGGGCTTCATTTGTCGGCAAATCACTGATAACGAAAATGTGCTTGCAATTTCGGCACTGACCCTTAGTTCCCACCAGACTCGGATCGCAGAGCAATTCATGTTTACACTTTGGGCACGGAATACAAAGTGCGATATCGGTACCGCCACCAAAGGCTGTAGGACTCTTAACGGGCTTATCGGCTCTAACTAACGGAATATTTAACAGCGCCGAGCAGCCAGGGCAGTGGCATTGTTTCCCGCCACTACCATCGGGAACGCGAAGAAGTTTCGAGCATGATTCACATTTAAACTCGATCGGCATAGCGGATGGGGATGAGACGGGTGGTGGGTAGCAACGAGCGCAGGAATGGCAGTCGTTCCAGGCTACATGGAGACGTCCGTTTTTGCAACAAATAAAGCCGTCATTCGCTCGCTGATTTTACTTGAATTGGGGTGGCACGGGTGAGCGTGCCACCGGTGCCACCTGCCCCAAATGGCTGCCATCTTATTTGACCGGCGTATTTGATGGCGTTTTGCCATCACCTATCACGGCGGTACGCTGCACTCGTTTGAAAACGCGACGTTGCCGAGGAGTTGCCGACTGTTATCAAGCGACTGACGCGCAGAATCGATTTGGCACAGCGATTGCGTAAGTACAAGAGCGTTACCAATTGCTCACACAACTCTAAATTGCACGCTGGACCTTTGAAATGCACTTACGCAACTCGTTAACACGCTGCGGGAAAGTCTTGACTGCCACACTCTGCAGCCTTTCGCTAACACTGACCGGATGTGGTGATGCGAATTCACAGCTTCCCGTTTTTCCTGTTCAAGGAACGGTGGCGCTGAAGGGAAAGGTGCTTGCAAATGCGCTGGTCGTATTGCATCCGGTCGACACATCAGACCCACGCGCGACCGCTTGCCGAGCGACCACGGATGCAAACGGCAATTTCACCATGAGTACATACAAGGCTAACGATGGAGCACCAGAGGGAGACTACAAAGTCACCGTCGAGTGCTACCAGTTAAAGGGCTCAGGCAACAGCCTCGAGCCTGGACCCAATATTCTACCCGTCAAATACTCACGGCCCTCGACGACGAACCTGACAGTCCGCGTTGCTCGAGGTACGCACAACTCTCCTACGATTGAGCTCAAGTAAAGTTGCAAATCGCACCTAAGGATGGGTGTGACCCGCGTTTTGTTTTCCCAACTGATAAGGCGTTTTCAAGTGTCCATTTCGAATCGCAAAGAACTCCGTCAAGCATTTACACTCGTCGAACTGTTGGTGGTAATTGCCATCATCGGTATCCTCGTCAGCCTGCTGTTGCCAGCCGTGCAAGCCGCCCGTGAGGCCGCTCGTCGCCTGCAATGTTCCAAAAACCTCAAACAATTGGGGCTGGCTGTTCATAATTTTGAATCAGCGTACAGGAAGCTACCGTCCAGCGTACGGCCAAGCGGTTTGACCACGGCACCTCGCATTGCAGGCTTAACGTTTTTGCTCCCTTACATCGAGCAAGCGAACGCCTACAACAACTACGATCAAACCAAGAATTGGTCAGACTCTGTCAATCTACCAGTCACGAAAATTCGCGTCTCGACCTTTAATTGCCCCTCAACACCAGAACCTGATCGGCTCGACGGAGTACCCGAGTTAAGCCCTTGGTCAGCAACATTTGTTTCTACCACCGACTACTCTCCCACCCTTGGTGTCGATCAACGCTTGGTCTCAGCAGGTTTGGTCGATAACCTCAACGGCGCCACACTCACCGGTTTGCTGCCCAAGAATGGTAATCCCAAATTACGGGATGCGACCGACGGATTATCCAATACGGTTATGTACGCCGAAACAGCCGGTCGTCCTAATGTCTACCGCAAGGGCGTGCGTTTCGGCGCATTGCCAACGCAACGCACCAATGCTGGAGGTTGGGCCCGTCCGGCCAGCGATTTTTCGCTTGACGGCTCCACAGTCGACGGAGTCCTTTCACCGGGACCATGCCCTTTGAACTGCACCAACGGCGAAGAGGTTGGATCGGTCGCCTTTCCACATCCGTATTATGGCAGCGAAGGCACAGCAGAAGCCTACTCTTTCCACAGCGGCGGAGCGAATTTTGTGCTCGGTGACGGTTCCGTCAAGTACCTCGCCGAAACCATCAGCATCCGCGAATTCGCTCGACTGATCACTCGCGGCGGTGGCGAAGTGGTCACTACGGAACTCTAACTTACTCAAGCATCCAGCGTTGAACATCGCACTGGTCCATCGATCAGTGCGATTGCTGCCTGCGGGATTTAAAAGTCATTACGCCGCACCGTACAGGTATCGTTGGAAACCAGAGAAAACGCTACCGATTTCCTCTGGTCGACCAAGATCGGCGATGGCATCGGAAATCGAGTTGTTGTACTTGAGCCGCAACAGAGGCGTTAACTTCTCCTGATCCAGTTCGCGTACGCCCTCGCTAACGTAGTGTGCCAGTACAAAGTCTAAGAAGGCCTGCTGCTTGGCGTTAAAGTGATTTTCAATCTCGACCTTGGCCAACTTGGCTCGATCGGCACGGGTGAGCGTAGGCTAAGTACGCGTAAGTGTCCACGTTGTCCTTGCGTTTTGGCGTTGCTGTTAGACCAAGCTGAACTGCAGGTGCAAAATACTCGAGAATCCCACGCCAGGTGCTATCGTCGTTTGCGCCACCGCGATGGCATTCGTCGATGACGATGAAGTCGAAAAAATTCGGCGGATACTCACCAAAATAAGGCGATGGCTGGCCATCTTTGGGCGGACCACACATGAACGTCTGAAAGATCGTGAAGAACAGGCTACCGTTTTTGGGTACTTTGCCTTTTTTCTTGATGTCACCTGGATCGATCCGCACCATTGCGTCTTCGGGAAAAGCCGAGAAAGCGTTGTAGGCTTGGTTAGCAAGGTTATTGCGGTCAGCAAGGACCAGAATGCGCGGACGGCGCGATGGTTCACGGCTCAAATTCCAGCGGCATTGGAACATTTTCCAAGCGATTTGAAAAGCGGTAAAAGTCTTACCGGTGCCTGTTGCCAGCGTCAGCAGAATTCGCTGCTTTCCGGCCGTGATGGCTTCTAACACGCGATCGATGGCGATGTCTTGATAGTAGCGCCCTTGGAAATAGCCGCCTTTGTCTTCGAATGGTATTGCGGCAAAGCGGTCGCGCCAGGTGTTTTGTTTAGCAAACGTACGGTTCCAGAGTTCATCAGGCGTTGGGTAGGCGGTGAGTTCGCCTTCTAAATCCTTCAAGCCTTCCTTGGGTAATAGCGTATTCGCGGCG
>JANLQO010000350.1:0-2183 GCA_031367855.1 Planctomycetia bacterium
TTGAACGTATAACTGTGCGAGTCCATGGTACATAGATCGACACTCAACATTTCGTCATCAAACGATGGATCTTGGCAACTGGCTGCAGAAAACTTGGCTGGAGAAAATCCACGCGTCAAGGTCCAGCCGCTGCGAATCGGACCCATCGTGGTCGATCCTCCCATTCTACAGGCTCCGATGGCGGGTTTCACGAATTTTGCCTACCGCCAAGTCGTCCGGGATTATGGCGGAGTGGGTTTGCAAGCGACCGAGATGGTCAACGCACGCGGTTTCGTGTGGCTCGACGAACATGATTGCGAACACCCAGACCGGCTGTGGGGAGTGCGCGAAGAGGCGCGGCCGCTGGCAGTTCAGATTTGGGACAACGAACCAGAGACCATGGCCAAAGTCGGACGGCGATTGGTCGAAGATTACAAAGTAAGTGTGGTGGACATCAACTTCGGATGTCCGGTCAAGCAAGTAACACAGAAGGCGCACAGCGGTTCGTACTTATTGCGCCATCCAGATCGCATGTTCGCAATCATTTCGCAACTTGTCGCCGCCTGCCATCCCACGCCCGTGACCGCCAAGATTCGACTGGGTTGCACTCGCAACAACATGAACGCGACTGAAGTGGCACAGGTGGTTGAGCAAGCTGGCGCGTCCGCGCTGACGGTGCACGGACGCACTGCCGAAGATTACTTCAAGGGGAGCGCTGATTGGGAGCGGATAGCCGAATTGAAGCAGTACCTGAAGCATATTCCATTGATCGGTAACGGTGACTTGGATAGCCCAGAGAAAGTGGTCTATGCGTTTAAAAACTATCAAGTCGATGGCGTCATGATTGCTCGAGCCGCCTTGGGTCGACCATGGCTGTTCGCGCAAGCGGCCGCTGCTTTACGCGGCGATCCCATTCCACCCGAGCCAACGCTGCTCGACCAGAAGGTGTGCATGCTGCGACACTATGATTTAGTTGTTTCACGTTTTGGCATCCAGAAAGGGACGCACCTGATGCGTAAATACGCGTGTTGTTACGCCCAAGGCAAACCGGGCTCGCGCAATTTCCGCAGTCTGGTTGCTCAGGTCGCTACACCCGAAGAATTCCACAGGATAGTCGAAGAGACTTTCCCAAAAGACGCTGAGAACCCGGAAACCATTTGACCCGAAAAGGGGTCTGACCCTTGGGAGGCGACACGATTCCAAGGCGTATTGTCGTTGCCGGAGAGGGTCAAACCCATTTCGGGTCTGACCGGACAGGCCGCTAACAGACAAAGTTCTATTCGCTCCGGTCGCGCACTCTAGATTCAGGGAGTGCAATTTGCGATTCGTGCTGAGTCCCAATTGAGAATAACTAATTTTGGATTCACGCAAGCCACTTTCTGACGCTCTTCAAGCAGCCCCTCAAGCTGGAAGGGCGGCACCGCTCCCACGTCCCGTTTGGATCTTGAGTTTCGTTTCGTTCTTTGCGGATGTATCGAGCGAGATGGTGTATCCCTTGTTGCCGCTCTTTATGATTAGCGTGCTTGGGTCATCCAAAACGCAATTGGGAGCCATGGAAGGCAGCGCAGTACTGATCGTCGCTTTCATGTCGGCAGTTGCGGGTATTCGCAGCGATAGCAATCGAGGCAAAGGCGGGCGAGTAAAGTGGATTCGCTGGGGATACGGCTTGCCAGTGATCGGCAAGGCAATTATTGCACTCGCGACGACCTGGCCGTTGGTCCTCGGTGGGCGTCTGCTCGATCGATTTGGTAAAGGACTGAGAGGCGCTCCACGCGACGCGCTAATTGCAGACGCCGTGTCATCCGAGCAGCGAGGAAGAGCCTTTGGATTGCACCGAGCATTTGATACCGCTGGCGCAATTGTTGGTGTGCTGCTCTCAGCCTTCCTGCTATGGTGGCTCACCGGGACACCGCGAACGACCGACTCGAGAGAAGTCTTGAGTGCAGCCACGGAAACACCTGCTTGGATTTACCGCGCAATTTTCGGCATCGGGGCTGTGCTAGGCCTGGCGTCGCTGATCCTGTCGTTCCTGGTCCGCGATGCGAAGCCGACGGCGGATGCGCCATTGTCGCTCGCGCCAGACCTTGATTCCCATACCACGAAAACGATCGCGCTCACTCAGAGCCTGTCCGAAAAGGGGTCTGACCCTTTAAAGGGTCAGACTCCTTTTCGGACAGACTCTAAAATCAGTTGGTTGAATCTTT
>JANLQO010000372.1:0-4791 GCA_031367855.1 Planctomycetia bacterium
CTCGACCGCAGATCAACGCATGCCTCACTTTGGCCTTGATCGCGCGGATGCGGAAGCGATTTCAGTAACACTGTTTGATGCTTCGCAAAAGTCGACTGCAGCCAAGCAGTATGTCAAGCCGCAGGAATCTAAAGCCAAGCAAAACGCGGCGCTGGCCAGAACGGAGCCATCCGTTGCGGAAGGACGGGCGGCAGTAGTATCACTCGGTTGCTTGGCTTGCCATCAGCTCGGTGAGCTGGGTGACCGAAGCCCGTTTGATGGCGGAGATTTGAGTTTGGTGGCTGTTAAGCGAACTCAAGATTTCTTTGGTCGTTGGCTAGAGAGTCCTGCGGCGGTCAATAGCGATCATCGCATGCCGGTATTTAAGCTAAGTGCGTTGCAGAGTGCGGATTTGCAGTTGTTCTTGCGGTCCTTGAGCCCAGCCACAACTGCGAGTCTCAAGTCGATTGGCAGCGGTTATCCAGATCGCGATTTGCTGGCGCGGGGTAAGCAGTTGATCGCGGCGCATCGCTGTGCAGCTTGTCATAAGTTGCCCGCAGCCCTGACGGCAACTGTAAAGCGATCAGCACTTCGTAGCACCAGCGATTGGGAGAGCGGATGCTTGCAGACGGGTGATGCGCAACTCCGCCGACCTGGATTTGGGCTTGCGAAGGCAGATCGCCAAGCGTTGAAAGCCTTTTGGACAAATGCTGAAGCCAAATCGATCTCCCGGTTGGATGGTCGGCAATTGATCAGGGAGCAGAACTGCTTAGGGTGCCATGCGAGGGACCGGGCTACGGGTTTGGCGAGCACGCTGGCGAAACTGGTGTCACTTGAACCCGGGATTTCGCCGCGTTTGGCTGCATTGGGACCTCCGTCGCTCACAGGCGTGGGTGACAAGCTGCATAGGGCTGCTATGGCTGCGATTGTGGCCGGGAACGACCCGCCAAGACGACCCTGGTTAGTGGTGCAGATGCCAAAGTTTCACTTGACGGAAACTGAAGTGAAAGCCATGGTCAGCGCGTTGGTGGCCCATGATCGGATTCCCGACGTTCAAACTGCCCCTTCAGAATTACCAAGTGCTTTGGCGACGGAGTTGGCGGCGGCGAAGTTAGTGACCGCGGATGGTTTCGGTTGCCAGAGTTGTCACAAAATTGGGAGCACCCAGCCACCGCCAGTTGCAATCAATGCTCAGGGCACTGATTTGACCATGTTGGGCGATCGCATTCGGCCCAGTTGGTTTCGACGCTGGGTGCATAATCCTGCACGCATTGTTCCACGCATGGAGATGCCAGCGATTCAAGTAGCCGTGAAAGGTGTGCTGAATGAGGATCTGGATTTACAACTCGCCGCGCTCTGGAAGACCTTGAACACGCCGGGATTCGAGCCGCCAAAGCCAAACCCGGGGCGCGTCGTTCGCAATTTCAACATTGGCACGGCCGAACATGCTAACGTGCTGACGGACGTTCTGGAAACACCCAATACAAAATACTTGCGACCTCTCATTTTCGGGTTGCCCAATCGCCACAATATTTTATTCGACTTGGAAACAGGACGACTGACAAGCTGGTGGGTCGGCGACACGGCGCGACAGTATACCCGCGGCAAGAGTTGGTACTGGGAGGCTGGCGCGCCTTCGATCGTTGACGATTCCCAGTTTCTACAAGAATTCTCAATTGTCGATTCAAGCAATCGCCTTTGGCAAGCCAAGACTCAGGGGCAGTTTGTTGTTCAGTTCGATGGGCTGAAGCATGTTAACGGAGGCATTGAATGGACTGGTCGGGTGGAGCTACAAAATGAGTCGAATTCGCGGTTCGTGAAGCTGACGCAGCGCCTATTGGCAAGCGGCGAATCGGGACTCGAAGTGGTTACGCAACTGAATGACTTACTCGATGGCGATCAAGTCGCAATTGAAGTTGCACCGCCGACAGTGATTACAGCCAAGGCGGCAGTGGTCAGTGCAGAACTGAATGATTACGCGACTGCAGTCTGGAGTTCTCCCATGCGCTTGAGGGTTGAAAATGCAACGCACCTGCGGCTCGATCACTATCAGGCATCGCAGCGCTTGCAATGGACCTGTCGATTGTCCACGAAGCTGCCCGTCGACCGATGGCAACCCGTCACCGCGCCGTACGCCATGTCACCACCAGTGCAGCTGAATGTAGTGCCGGGTTATGAGGCGATTCAGTTACCGCTGCCTCGCAATGAGATGCCAACGGCCCTCGCTTGGCGTGAAACGGGTGAGATGTTTGTCGCTTCGCTCAAGGGGCGCGTATTGAAAGTCAATGATGCGGATGGAGACGGACTGGGAGATGCGTTTGAAGTGATTAGTGATGATTTGCCGTCGCCTTATGGATTGGCAGTGAATGCGGACAGCGTCGACGTGCTGTGCAAAACGAGCCTGATTCGTTTGACGCAAAGCGACGCAGCCGGAAAAGAAAATTCTCCCTACGATCAGACGGTGGTTGCGGATGGCTGGGGCTATACGTCGGACTATCACGATTGGGCAGTGGGATTGAAGCGTGACACGGAAGGTGGTTACTACATGGCGCTCCCTTGTCAACAAGACGACCGTAGCGAAGCGGCGACCAAGCTGCGAGGGCATGCGCTAAAATTAATACCTTATCAATCGGCTGAATCGCCGCGCGCGTTTCGCATGGAAACGATATCAGCGGGGTTGCGGTTTCCGATGGGGTTGGCCTTGAACTCAAGCGGTGATTTGTTTGCGACGGATAATCAAGGGAACTATAACCCATTCAACGAATTGAATCACCTTCAGTTCGGTAAGCGGTATGGGTTCATTAACAAGCAGGAGGTCAAGCCAGGTTTCTCGCCAGATTTCGAATCGCCTGCGGTGAACTTGCCGCATCCGTGGACACGCAGTGTTAACGGTCTGTGTTTTCTGGAGACGCCCCAGGCGATGAGGCTTAAGGGAAAGAAGAACATTTTCGGTGCATTCGAGGGCGATTTGATTGGGTGTGAGTACAACGGCTTATCATTGATTCGAATGACTTTACAAAAGGTCGCTGGTCAATTTCAGGGTGCCGCTTACATGTTCAGTCGTATGCCAGCGACCGGTGAAGCGACTTTCGAAGGCCCAGTAACTTGTGAGGTTAGTCCTGATGGTGGCCTATTCGTCGGCAGCATACACGACAGCGGTTGGGGCGGAGGCCAGAACACAGGCTCGATCGTGCGTTTGCGACCCATGGGTGAATTGCCACTTGGAATCGATGAAGTTCGGGCAACCGCCACTGGATTTGAAATTGCGTTTACACAACCGGTCGACGCGGCGCGGGCTATCAGGGCTAATAGCTATAGCATTCGATCCTATCGTCGCATTTCAACTCCGGCCTACGGCGGCGATGATCAAGACGATCGCAGCGAGCCAGTGCGTGAGCTTAGGATCTCGAGTGATTTGAAGACAGTGTCATTGCAATTGAACAACCTTCGAGCTGGATGTGTTTACGAGATCAACGTCGGTTCGGTCGGCCCCGGCGAGGCGGCGATTTTCCCGAGTCAGGCTCATTACACCCTGCGCGCGGTGCCCATTGACTGAGGGCTAGTTTTTTAGCCTTTTCGGCTTTCTCCGTCCAGAGACTGTGAGCCGTCGGCGCTACTAGCCGCGGGTTTCGGAGTGGGCGACTCAACATGATGGGTCCCTCCCATATGGCGAGAGATTCACGGCGAAGAGATTGCCGTTGGGCGAATCACTGATTTTGCACGACCACTACTTCGCGACCCACGGCTAACGCCCAATGGCACTCACTTTTGCGTGAAATCACGTGGGCGAGTCACTCCGAGACTCGCAATAACCGCGATAAAATCGCGGTATTCGTCTCGGAGAGACGGACCTACATGCCTAAAAAAGTTAGTGCCATTTGGATAACGCCGTCGGCTCACAATAGCGGCGGTCGCTGGCGCTGACGCTCACTCTGATGATGCGCGCCTCGCTGATAACATTGCCCTGCATATAATTACCGGCCCAGATGAATTTGATTTTGGCGACAAGGGCAAACTGTATCCCCATCCATTATGGTGCGCGAAGTACATGAGAGACATAGGCGAACTACGAGATTTCAAAACGGGCTGCAAATTGACGGCCCAGGGTGTCACTATGGAAAATTTCAAAAGATGCCCTGGCCCATCACTCTCCGAAGATTACGTTGAAGATGGGGCTGCCAAAGGAGACAATTGCGCAAGAACTGTGGGCGACCAACCGCATCCATATAAGAAGCCGAAGAATAAGCCAAAAACTTATAACTAAATTGCCAATCATGCTGATTCTAATACTCGCCGAAGCTGGATTATCGGAACTTGAACAGAGCCTGTCTCCTCCGATGGCTATCATTGTCGTTCTGAGTGCGATTTTGTTGTATTTCACATTTGTGCTGGTTCAAGATCTTCTTTCCGGTGCAAGAGAATTTGATGTTCGTTCAATACTGCTAATGACGTCGATAATCGCGTTGGGAACGACTTTCTTTCTCGCGTTTGAACACTATAGAAGTGAGCTCATTGAGTTAAATATTGAGAGGGAGATTTACCACATGGAACGAAATGAAAACCAGTTTCGGACGTCCCAAAACCTAGAAAAACATAGTGACTGAAAAGGCCACTTCGGATTCGGAAAAATAGTTTCCACGCAGTTGGTTGTTATGGCATGCGTTTGGCTAAAGGGTTTAATGGGCTAATTGATAGTCAGTGATGACCACGAGCCTAGTTGTTGTCGCGATGGTGTACCTTGCTGCTGGGCTCGCCATTCGGCGCTCAACTCCCAGTGAGCCGTCGGCGCTAGCCGCGGGTTTCGGAGTGGGC
>JANLQO010000380.1:0-10607 GCA_031367855.1 Planctomycetia bacterium
CGTTCGCCAGAACGTGGCTGTAACTCAAAGCGATTCACCACGTTCTGGCGAACGTAGCTACGCGCCATGCGATTCACCACGTTCTGGCGAACGTAGCTACGCGCCATGCTATTCACCACGTTCTGGCGAACGTAGCTACGCGCCATGAATAATCCGGGTTAAACGATGCGTGCCAACCCCTTCGATTGGCAAGCGGTCAAGCGTAGGCCATTTAGTTCGGATATTCGGCACTGGCGTTCTTCTTTGCGCATTAGTTAGGTCTTCTCCATGCGCTTAAATTTGACGCGCTCTGCGCGTGACCTAAACTTTCCTGGAAAACTATTTTTCAGACGGAGCGTTTTACGCATTGAGGCTTGTTCTACGTCTTACGCTATGGGAATGATGAATGCGTCTCCGCACGACTGAAATCCAGCTGGCCCAGCCTGGCGAAATGATCGACTTGGTACTGCCGAATCGTGACGGCATGCCTTCTAAAACGAATCGTGTCGAACAACACTACGATCATTTGATCGACCTGCTCGCCGTCGACCAGGCGCTCGACTACGAGCCTACCGAATCAATCGCCACGAACCAGTCAAACATCAACGCGGACTACGATAAATTCGTCGGAATTTCTATTTATTCGAGCGATAAGACTCTTGAATTGAGCGTCGTGATCCCGTGCCTGGACGAGGCGGACACGGTGGGCAGCTGTGTACTCAAAGCTCGCGAAGCGCTCGATCGTTTAGGCATTACTGGTGAAGTGATCGTTGCCGACAACGGCAGCCGCGATCGATCGGTCGAGATCGCGGAAGAACTCGGGGCTCGTGTCGTCCATGTCGAAGAGCGCGGTTACGGCGCGGCTTTGATGGGTGGAATCGAAGCCTCAAAGGGGCGCTTCATCATCATGGGCGATGCGGACGATAGCTACGATTTCACTCAACTGCATAAATTCTATGAACGGCTATGCGAAGGAGCTGATCTCGTTCAAGGTTGCCGGCTACCCAGCGGCGGAGGCAAAATCATGCCCGGTGCCATGCCGCTGCTGCATCGTTTTGGCAATCCCGCGCTAACTTGGTTGGTCCGTAAGATGTTCCATGCACCGATAAAAGACGTTTACTGTGGGATGCGAGGATTTAGGCGCGACCTGTATTTCCGCCTCGATCAACGTTGTACGGGAATGGAATTCGCAACCGAAATGATCATCAAGAGCACAGTTTTCGGTGCGCGAATTTCCGAAATACCAATCACACTTTACAAAGACGGACGTCGCGCACATCGTCCCCACCTTCGAACATTCCGGGATGGTTGGAAAACGCTCCGGTTCTTTTTGTTGCAATGCCCGCGATGGACGTTTCTGGCACCCGCCGCGATGTTGGCGGCCATCGCATTGGTGGGCTATGTCGCTGTGTTTGCGCAGTTGAAAATAGGCGCAGCAACCTTCGATGTTCATTCATTGCTCGTCGCGACACTGGCTGGGCTGGTGGCGGTTCAAGTGGCCTCCTGCGGAGTGCTCGCCAAAGTATTTGCAGGCTTTGAAGGCCTACTACCGATGGATGATCGCCTCGAAAGACTGTCACACACATTTACGCTCGAGCGTTGCTTGATTCTCTCGACGGCTTTGGTGGCTGGTGGACTGGGTGCCATCGCTTGGAAAGTAAACGCATGGATGGCCAGCGGTTTTGGCGCACTCGATTATTCGCAAACGATGCGCGTGCTGATCCCAGCGGTTGGAGCAATCGCGCTGGGGGTTCAAACGATATCGAGTAGTTTCTTGCTAAGCGTGCTGCGGCTCAGAAGGCGCTAGTGCATGGTCCTTTGCACAGGTGGTCCTTTGCACGGGGTCGAAGAAGGCTTGATCTTGATGCATAGTCGTGTAGCGATCTTTGCGGAGCAGGTATGAGTGCAATTCCACTCCCTTTTCGGTCGGAAATTGGCACGATCGTCACGGTGGATAAGGCCGTCTTGTCGCGACGGGTTACGAATCGAGTATGGCGAGCTTCGCTCATTGCGATTGGCATCTGGTCCGCAACTCTCGCAGCGCTGATCTCTATTTACGTTCAGCCCGCGCCAAGAATCCATGACGAATTCAGTTATATGCTGGCGGCCGATACTTTGTTGCATGGTCGACTCGCCAATCCGACGCCGCCAGCCTGGGAGGCTTTGCAGTCTTTTCACACGGTAATGCAACCCCGCTATGCCTCGAAATATCCTGTCGGTGCAGGCCTGCTGGTAGCGATCGGCTGGGTGTTATTTGGAACGCCGCTGGCCAGTAGTTGGCTGGCGGCAGCCTTGCTGGCAGTTTGCATGACTTGGATGCTCGCAGGTGCACTGCCCAGACGTTGGGCGATTCTCGGCGGAGTCATGATTTCGCTGTGTCCATTCATTCAATTGACTTGGGCACAGAGTTTGTTGCATGGCTTCGCACCTGCTAGTGGCAGCGCGCTGTTGATGGGCGGCATCTTGCGCTTGCGACGGCGTGTCGAATTCTCCAAGGCTTTGGTCTGTGGTTGCGGCATCGGCCTGCTGGCGACCTCGCGGCCCTTCGAAGGGCTGTGCTGCAGTGTCGTTTCCGCGTCCCTGCTGTGGTTTGCGTGGAACAGATTTGGACTGCTAGAACGCGCAAGGATGGCCATGCTGGTTACAGGATACGCGGCGGCACCGGTGCTGGCCGCGCTGGTGCTGATCGGTGCGCACAATCATGCGGTCACCGGAAACTGGCTGCACATGCCCTACCAATTGCATGAAGCTCAGTACAGCGTTGCACCCATCTTTGTATTCGAGTCGCCAAAGTTGGAAAATGCAGCGGCGCGCACCGACCGACCGGCGGTGTTCCACCAGTATCACGCCGTCGATACGCTGAATTGGGACCGCACACGTGTGGGTTGGCAGGGATGGCTGCGAGGCGTCAATGAGGCAATTCGCGAGTTGCTAAAGCTTGTATTTCCATTTTTTGGCGTATTGGCCGTGAGCAGGCTGAGATGGACAAGGTTTCGATTGTCGCGCGGTCTGCTGTTGGCCGTTGCCGTACAAGTCGCTGCATCCGCCAGCGTATGTTGGGTTTATGCCCATTACCTGGCACCGATTCTGCCATGGCTGTTATTGATTTCGATGCTGGCATTGCGAACTTCACTACGAAAGCGTTCCAGCGCGCAAGCGCAAGTGGTACGCCTGACGATTTTCACAATTCTGTTGGTTCAAGTGGCCAGCTTGCTGGTATTTGCGAATGTGGCAAAAAGCAACGAGCTAATATCTTGGTCGCGACATCGACAACAAATCGTGGAGCGACTGGCAGAGGTTGGAGGAAAGCATTTGATCCTGGTCCACTACGCAGCCACACATAACGTACATCAAGAGTGGGTTTACAATTTAGCTGAACCAAACGAGAGCAACATCATTTGGGCTAGGTTTGAAGACGGACGTTGGCTGGACGCGCTGCTGAAAGAGTATCCACATCGGTCCGTGTGGGAAATTGAAGCCGATGATACGCGGCCCATACTCAAGCAGTTTTCCCCAGAATCACACGATGATTCCAGCGATACAAGCGGTCATTAAGCAAGCGATGGTGCCACCAATCATCGCCCGTAAGCCCAACTGCGCGATATCGTTGCGACGACCCGGTGCTAGACTGCCGATGCCACCGATCTGAATACCGATGGCACTGAAATTTGAGAATCCGCAGAGAGCATAGGTCATCAAGGTTTTAGTACGTTCGCTTAGAGGTTGCTCGCGGCGCAACATCTCACCGAGCTGCTCGTAGGCAACGAATTCGTTAGCAACCATCTTGATGCCCAGGAGTTTGCCACCGTCAAGCGACTCCGACCACGGCACACCGATCAACCATGCAACCGGCGCGAAGGCGTAGCCTAATAACATGGTAAAACTGAGTGTCGGCTTACCGCTCATGTCCACCAGACCGAAAAGTGTCCCCGCTTGTCCCAGTGCAAAATCGGCCAGTGCAATCAAAGCCAGGAATGCAATCAACATGGCCGCGATGTTCAACGCCAATTTCATTCCGTCGCTAGCACCTTGCGCTGCCGCACCGACCAGGTTCACACTTTCTGAAGCCGACTCAATCGCGAGCGTGCTTTCAACGACATCACCGTCGACTTCCGGCACCATGAGCTTCGCAATCAATAATGCGGCTGGCCCCGAGATCACGCTGGCGGTAATGAGATGTCCAGCCTCAACCCCCATGCTTGCGTAGCCAGCAATCAGGCTGCCCGTAACTGTGGCGAAACCTCCGACCATCAATGCGTTCAATTCGCTGCGCGTCATGCGCTCCAGATAGGGCTTCACAACGAGCGGCGCCTCAGTGTGCCCCACGAAAATGTTAGCGGCCGCTGCCAAAGTCTCTGGACCACTTGTCCCCAAGGTTTTTTGCATCACTAAGGCGACGCCACGAACCACCAACTGCATGATGCCAAGGTGATAAAGTACCGACATCAGACTGCTAAAGACAATAACTGTCGGCAGCACACCGAATGCAAATGACTTGAGCAGGAACGCGCGGTCGCCTGCCACATGTTGATTAGCGTCGGGGAACAGTCCGAACACGAAGCCGCTCCCCTGGCTAACAAAAAATTGAAAGCCTTCCACAGCGAGATTAGCTTGGGAAAAAAACCACTGACCTGGTATGGTCCGTAGCACAGTCAGTGCCAGAATGAATTGCAGTATCAAACCGCCGACCACCACTCGCATTGGGAACTTACGTCGATCGGTGCTCAACGCCCAAGCCAAGAAGACCATCGCCAACAACCCGAGTAACGAATTGAGGCGCGGAAGGGCAGATTCAAGCATGGTGTGTGGCTTTTGTGAAAGTCTTGTTCGCGGGCTTACTACCCGACTTGCAAATGCGATTCGACATGTCGAATCGCATCACGCACCGTTAGGCCGCGTGCATCGCCCATCGCAGTATTTTCTCGCAGCCATGCTTCGACCGTGCGTTCGGCCGAGATCACGGTGCTATGTCGGCGGTTTCCAAAGTAGTCGCCAATCTCTTTGTATGCCGCCGGAGTATATTTACGAGCCAAGAACATCGCCAGCATTCTAGGTTGTGCAATCGTACGTGTTTTGCTGGAAGACTGCAAACTGGTTGGAGCGAGTCCGAACACTTCGCAGACCACACGTTCGATATCGCCCAGCCGCACCACGGGCTGCGTAGCTTGAACCAAATCGTAGACCGCACTCCAGCATTGGTCCCACGACAATCCCGTGCTGGCTTGAGAAGCCACAGCGATCAAACGTTTTACAATGCCCTGCAATACACGACCATCTCCAACGGTGCGTCCAGAGATTTGCTTGACGACATCGTCTGGGATCTTGATGGTGGCGTCGTCTAAATCTCTTTGCAGTAGTGCAGCGCGCGTCTTCTCATCGATGGGCATCAATGGGCTGACCAAACCGCCGCGCAATCTACCTATCACATCATTCCCCAATGCTTGGAGATCATTCAGAGAACGATCGGCGGTCAAGACTACTTGCTTGCCCATCCTCAGTAAATTATCGACCGTGTGTTTGAACTCGCCCAACGTCGCTTTTTTCCCGATTAAAAAATGTACGTCGTCGATAATCAGCGCTTCTACGTCGCGATACTTGCGGCGGAACATGGGCAAGCCGCCACCTTTGATCGCTTCGGTGAAGTCATTTGTAAACTGTTCGCTGGTCATGTGAACGACGCGGCGCATGCGACAGTGGGAACGAAGTTGCTGCACGATCGCAGAAATCAAGTGAGTCTTTCCCACGCCGCATGGGCCGTGGAACAGTACGGGGGTCATCCGCCCCGGCTCGGATACCACCATGTTCGCGGTTGTCCACGCCAATTGATTGCAAGCACCCGAAATGAAACGTCCCCAAAACTCGCGACCGTTCGATTCTTGGATGGGTGCCGGCTGTGGAAACTTGATCGTCGTTGGCTCGTTTTCAGTCGCTGCCGCTTTAACCTTCCTCACGGGTAAAGATGCTACGACGTTCACTTCGCCCACTTCCAATTTCAGCTCAGCTTGTGGACCGACAACTGTGTATAAGACTGAAGCTAACTCTTTGCCCAACATTCTGCGAACCAGTTGGCACGCGAAATCGCTTTCAAAGGTCAGCGTCAAGGTGCTGTCGTTCCATCGCCAATGAGTTTCTGGAGCAATCCATAATTCATAGCGCTCGGAACTGATACGAGCGACCAAAGCCGATCGCACCTGAGCCGCGATGTCCGTTTCGCTCTGGTTCACATCGTGTGCCATGCTCAATGCGCACTCCTATCGGTCAACGCCGCGCTTATCATGCGAGACTTGGTTCCTGTGGTCTGGCGTAGCAAACCTTGCTACGCCCTCGCACCGCACGCCGCCTACCAACAATGAGAGTTGTGTTGGTTGGACGGACACGTGGACGAGATTCCCTTGACGGGCGAGGCCGATTGTAGGATTGCTAGCTAAGGTGTCAAACATTACTTTCAAGTTTTGCTCAAGTCCGATGCGAATAAGTTCATCTGGCCCCAAAATCAAAAGGCTAGATGCTCTTGCTGGCATCGGGTGGAGGCGACTTGAATCTTCCGACGCACTTTGAATTATCGTGGAAAACATGTTTACTAACAACTACTTACGCCGGAAAATGCGCCCAAACTTTTTTCGCAAGTCCTTGCGGTTCAATGATTTCCGGCTTCGCGATAGCTTCATGCAAAACGGCCGCGTCCGCAGGGAGGGTTTCCTCCGCGTGGAAGCCAAAAAACGGAGGTTCGGTTATCCGAATTTTGAGTTGTTTGACCGAGTCCCCGGGTAACTGGACGGGGGAAGAAGGGCTGCACAATTTCGAAAAGCGCCAAGCTAGCTTGGCAGGCTTAGAACCGCCTCGCACCCGCCCGCTGGGCGATTGCAAACCGTCAGTGTGCCTCGGTGCAGCGTGGCGATCAGCTGAGCCTTGGAAAGACCAAGGCCTAGTCCGCGACCTGCTTCGCGTCCGCTAAAGTAGGGATCGAAACAATGCTTAAGGCCTGCGGCCGATAGACCGGGACCTGAATCAGCCACTGAAAGGTAAAGAAACTCGCTTTTCTCTTCCAAACGAACTTGCACAGTATCATGTTCGCTCGAAGCTTCGAACGCGTTGCGCACCAAGCACCACACCGCCTCGGTAATCGCGATAGGGTCAAAGCTGGCAGTCTGCGACCGGAGATCACATCGTGCATCGAAACTCAAATTGCGTTTGGCCGCCCATGCCTGGCATCGAGCGCTCAATGCTTCGAACCATTCGGACAAGATGACCGTCCTTGGATCCATCTGAGGCGGACGCGCAAGCAACATGAGGTCGCCCAGCATCTCGCTGCCCCGCATCGCATTGTCGATAATCGTCTCCAGCATCTGACGACGATCCACAGCAGATTCGCCGTGCGCCAATACACCGGCTCGCGTCGCAATGTTAGCCAGCGGATTGTTGAGTTCGTGGCTGAGCCCATATGCGAAATGATAGATCGCTTCGCGCTTCTGCGTCGCTAGTGTGTCCGCAAACTGTTGCTCCCAAGCCTGCAATCGCAGTGCAATATTGGCCGCTTGCCAAAGCCTTTCGGATGCAGAAGTTTCATCGCGCCAACTTGGATCACGCACAAGCGCATCGGCGACGCTCAATCCGGTTGGTACTTGCGAAAGCCACTGGGCAAAGTCACCGTCCTGGCTGGCGATATGATTGAGCGACGATTGTTCGGCCCCTTGGCGGGTCGAGCAACTCTGCAGCACAAGACTTAGCAGCGCATCGCAAGTTGACTGGGAAAAACGCTTGGGTTTCAATGCCGGCTCTCTTCCGCTCAATCACATCTGACGTAAGCATCCGATTCCCGACGAGAACGCAGTGTTTGTCCCACAGGAAAACCTGGCGTAGGCTTCCAGCCTATGAATCGAATCGACAAGCCCACACACAGGCTGGAAGTCTATGCCACACCAAGATAGGTTGGGTGGCGCAACGGGAGGGTGAGGTTCCTACCGAGCCTTTTACCGAGCGGCTCAGCAGGAGCTTTGCCCATTACCATACCCCACATCTTGTTGGACCCCCGCGAGCTCGTCTCGCGGGATGCAGGGGCTTGTCGCTAATGCGCTACGGGTTTGTCGATTTCTAGCAAATCGCAAACGCGTTCGATCAGGCGATCGACGGTAAACGGTTTCTGCATAAAATCGTCTGCACCCGACGCTCGCAAATCATTTACCTTTTCTGGCTCGATCATCCCCGAAATGCAGATGATTCTGACCGAATCGAGCGCCTTGTCGCTGCGAACTCGCTGGCAAACTTCTTTGCCGTTGATATCTGGCAACATGACGTCGAGCACGACCATATCGGGCCGAAACTCCTTGACCTGCATACCCGCATCAAAGCCGTTATTGGCCGTGCGAATATCGAACCGCCCGTCCCGCGCAAAGGCGTCGGACATCAGTTCGACCAGATCCTGTTCGTCGTCGACGATCAGCAATTTTTTCTTGCCATTCTCGAGCGCATCGGTTGGAATTCCGTTGTCGCGCATGAATGAAAATAATTGATCGCGTGGGATGCGGCGAAAGCGGCTTCCCGGTACGCGAAATCCCTTGAGCGAGCCGTTGTCAAAGCAGCGAATAATCGTCTGCTGACTGACCTTACAAATTTTGGCGGCTTCGCCCGTGGTAAAAACTGTCTTTGTAGTAGACATAGTTAATCAACCATCCTTCCTCTCGATGGCCTAGCTAGTCTTCCTCACCGCTGGATATTTTTTTCCAGTAGGTTTGGTCGTGCGTTGCCATGGGGTGTGGCTAGCCTAGCTGTTTTCCCTGACGAACAACGGGGGACCGGCTAACGATGCCAAATCCCTCCGACTCTGTATCCTTCAGCAATCCCCACGTCCACCAAGCTTGCCGAGCTTGACTGTACGACCGGATTATAACGGATGGGCAGAATGGGTCAATATTGAAACGGTTTCCATAAGTTACCGCGAATAAACACTTTGCGCAGAATGCTTAAGAACGCTACAAAAAAAGTTTTTAAACCATCTCGCTCGAAATCACTGGACGCGAGTCCAAAACTTGTGATATCGATGGAGTTGCGTAAGCCAACGGACCATTTCGGAAAGCCTGACGGATGAATCGTCGAATCACTGCCACGATGCTATCACTTGCCCTATGGGCGGGTGCACCATCGTATGGGGAGCTGCGTTCGGCTGAGCCAGCAGCACCAACCACACGCTGGGTTACACAGCGTCAAGTCGGCCGCTTCCATGTTTTCAGCGACTTTGAAATGTCGCCGGATGAGCCGTTGCTGAGCGAATTGGGTGACATCGAGGGACAAGTAACGCGATTGCTGGCAATTCCGACTGAAGAACAGCCGATTCATGTCGTCCTCTTTGCTAGTTCCAAAGAGTACAGTCGCTACATTAAAAACTACTTTCCAATGGTCCCCGAACGCCGGGCACTTTTTATTCAACATCGTGGCCCGGGCATGTTATTTGCCCACTGGCACGCGGACGTGCGCACGGACATTCGACACGAAGTCGTCCACGGCCTGCTCAACGACCGTTCGAGTCCCCTGCCACTGTGGTTGGACGAGGGACTCGCTGAATATTTCGAAGTACCCGAGGCGTCGCGCATGTCCGGCAATCCACACCTCGCACAGGTGATCGAAGGGCTCGATCGCGATTATGTTCCCTCGTTGTCGGTGCTAGAGCAGCTAAAGTCGATCGACCAATTGGGTACCAACCAGTATCGCGACAGTTGGGCATGGGTTCATTTTCTACTGCACCGCAAACCACAAACTCGCCAACACTTGGTCCAACAGTTGGCAATGCATCGCAAGCAAGAAGTCGCTTTGCCGCTGTCGAGAATCGTTGCGATCGAGCTACCCAATTGGCGCACAGAGTTTGCAGAACACTTTCGCTTGCTGGCCAACAATCCGATTCCCAACAAAAATCCGATTCCCAACAAACTCAAGCCTTGATTCGCCTCAATCAGGCTGCCATGTGCATAGCATTAAACGGGAGTGCGAGGCTCCTGCCGAGCTTTTTTTTCGGCAGCGAGATTGGCTCCCAGTGCGGGTGAACGTCCAATCGCGGCCCCACCAAGCTCCGTAGGAGCGTCGCTCGCCCGATAATGATTGGTGGCGTAACACAAACAGGCACCCCATTACGCTCATGAACTTGTGAAACGCGGTCGCTTATACTTCGTCCGGAATCAACAGCGGGATTCTTTTGCGTCCATGTCGGCGATAAACGCGAAAGTCGCTGTCCAGTGTGAGCACGACACAGTCGTCCACCAGCTCGCTCATCCGCACTAAGCAGGCGTCAGCAAACGACATCGGTATGTCGGCGTATCGCTCCATCGATTCGACCACGCTATGAACATTGTCGCGAGCCGCAAAGCCGATTTGAAGCGATTGGCGTTGAATGAGCTTCAACAACGATCGTTGACCGACGTCGGTCGCTTTCAACAGGAACCAGGCTTCGGAAATGACTGCCTCGCAAGTCAGCAACGGTGCGGGCAACTTCGAAACCTGATCTTGGGACCAGCGATGCCATTGGTCGCGCCGATCGATGGCTGCAACCAGCGGCCCCGTGTCGATCAGGAATTGCCTCACCGCCCGTATCCTTCCATGTATTTTGGATTAGTCGATAGATCCCCCGGCCCTTCGGCAGA
>JANLQO010000396.1:0-11580 GCA_031367855.1 Planctomycetia bacterium
CGTCACCACCAGCCGTAGGCCGCTTCCCTGGATGTTTCGCGGTCACAATCTTGACTGAAGCCGTGCGCTTGGCTAACTTGACAGACGAACGAACAATTCGTTCCATGGAAAGAGGGATTACACCTATTTTATGGCTCTATACGGTACTTGCATTCGTTGGGTTACGGCTCACGGCGTTTGCCTACTGCTGTGTTCGCTCGTTTATGGGCAAGAACAAGTAAATACACCGGAGCAGCTTGAGTTCTTCGAAAAGAAGATCCGACCGGTGTTGGTCGAACACTGTTACCAGTGCCATGCAGCGGGGGCGAAAACTATCCAGGGGGGCTTGCGACTGGATCATCGCGACGGAATGCTCAAGGGTGGCGACAGCGGTGTGGTAATCGTCCCCGGAAAGATAGATCAAAGCCCGATCATCAAAGCGTTAAAGTACGACGGCATTGACATGCCGCCCAAGGGGAAGCTGCCCGATTCCGTCGCGAGAGATTTTGAAACTTGGATCGCGATGGGCGCCCCGGATCCTCGCATAGCTCAAGACTTACCCGCAAAACGCACGATCGACATCGAAGCGGGTCGCCAATTCTGGGCCTTTCAATCAGTAGTGGATCCTCCCATGCCCAGCGTGAAAGACCTCACGTGGCCGATCGATGCGCTGGATCGATTTGTTCTTGCCAGACTCGAACAAGCAGGGCTGCGCCCAGTTGTGGGTGCCGATCAGTACACCTGGCTGCGGCGCGTGAGTATTGATCTGACGGGCCTGCCGCCGACGCCCAGCGAAATTGACTCCTTCGTTCACGACAATTCGCCGCACGCTTGCGAGACTGTCGTCGATCGTTTGCTTCAGTCGCGTGGCTTCGGTGAACGCTGGGCGCGGCACTGGCTCGATCTCACTGGCTATGCCGACATGATGGGGACGTCCAACAACGTCTTCGCCGAGCATGCTTGGCGGTACCGCGATTACTTGATCGAGGCCTACCGCACAGACAAGCCTTTCGACCGCTTTGTGCAGGAGCAGATCGCTGGCGACTTGTTGCTCGCCACTTCGCCCGAGCAGCGAGCCGAGAACATCGTGGCAACAGGGTTCCTGATGGTCGGAGATGTGGAGATCGTCGAGCCCGACAAGGCGAAGCTAGAAGCAGACCATATCGACACGCAGGTCAGCAAGATCGGAATGACCTTCTTAGGAATGACCATAGGCTGTGCACGTTGCCACGACCATAAGTTCGACCCCATTACGCTGTCGGACTACTATGGCATCGCAGGAATAATCCGCAGTTCGCCCTCGACGCACAAAATTCCATTCGGGGTTTGGAGCCTGCTCAATTCGACCGAGTTGCCGGAGACTCCGGATGAACTCGCCACCAGAATAAGGCGCGAAGGCGAACACGCACAGAAGCTGGCTGCGATGAAGTCTGAGCGAGACAAAATGGAAACCGAAAGGAAGTCGGTTGAAAGTCAACTCTCGCTGGCTGAAAGCACGGGTGGCCGAGTTGCTCCGCAACTCGGTGGTGACTCGCGCCAGGAGTCGTGGAGCGACTCCTCCACAGAGAAAGATGCACTCACTAAGCGGCGCGACGAGTTGACCGCGCAACTGAACAAGCTCGCCGCCGATATTCAGCACGCCGAGTTCTTCGCGTCCAAGGCGCCCAAGGCGTTTGCCATGCATGATGGTGAGCAGCCCGCGGACATGCCGATCTACATACGTGGCAATCCCTACGCCCCCGGCGCGATGGTGCCGCGCGGAGCAGTTCAAGTGGCGTCATGGCAAAAATTCCCCGAAATCCCGCCAGGACAAAGCGGCCGCTTGCAGCTAGCTCAATGGCTTGCCGACCCCAGGAACCCGCTGACACCGCGCGTCGCAGTTAATCGCATTTGGCAGAAACTGCTCGGCGAGGGGTTTGTGCGCAGCATCGACTATTTTGGCACGCGCGGCGAGTCACCATCACATCCGGAATTGCTCGATCATCTTGCCACTCGCTTCATGAAGAACGGTTGGTCGCAGAAGCAACTCATCCGCTCGATCGTACTAAGCCGCACTTATCGCCTGAGTAGCGCTAATGAAGCGGCAGCGATGCAAGTTGATCCTGACAATCGCTTGCTGTGGAGGATGCATCGTCAGCGGCTCGACGCGGAAGCGCTTCGCGATGGCTTACTAGCGGTCAGTAGCGAATTGCAATCTAGCGTCGGCGGTCCGGCGCTTGTATTGGAAGAAGTTGAAAATTGCGGCGACTTGACCAAGACCGGTGTGAATCCACCGAACTATACGCATCGCAGACCGCGCGCGTCGCAAGAATTTCAAAGAACGATCTATTTGCCGGTGATGCGCACTAACTTTAACAACCAAGACCGATTGCGAAGCTTCTTCGACTTCGTAAACCCAGCTCAGATCGCTGGGCAAAGGAGTCAGACTGTCGTACCAACTCAATCGCTGTTTGTAATGAACAATGAACTGTTCCGCAATCGAGCGAAGGCATTGGCCGATCAATTGTTTGCCGAGTCATCGTCTCAGGACGCGAAATTGCAGCAACTCTGGTTCCGCGTTTTCAGTCGTCCCATCACCGATACCGAGCGTGCTGAAGTCGCCACGTTCTTGAAAGATCTTGATGACGCAATGGTGGGCTCCAACGCAGCTGGAAATGAGGCGCTGAAATGGCAGGAACTCTGCCACAGCTTGTTGGCTTCCAATGAATTTATCTTTCGGTTTTAAAATGTGGCCGAGTTGCTCCGCAACTCGGTGGGGAGTTCAAGAGGAGTCGCGGAGCGACTCCTCCACAATCTCTTACACTATGAAGATTTACTACAACGATGACATTGACACCATAAACGAGCACTAAATTTATGAATCATGCATTCTCGACCAACAGGCGTCACGTGTTGCAGACCGTCGCACTGGGCTTCGGTGGCTTGGCACTTGCCGATATTGTTCATGCCGCGAATGGACTGCAGACGACTAGTGGGCTGGCGTTGGTGCCGAAAGCCAAGCGGGTAATCTTCCTGTTTATGGCGGGTGGGCCATCACAGCACGATTTGTTTGACCCGAAGGAATTCATTCGCGAAAAGCACGGTCAGGCGATCGATTCGCCGCTGCGAAAGGAAGTCACGCAGGTCGGTACCGAAAAGTTTCTCGCGCTCGCTGAGGCGGCACCGGTAAAGCCGCGCGGCCAGTCGGGCATGATGATTTCCGATCTCCTGCCGCATCTGTCGAATGTCGCCGACGACCTCTGCATGCTGCGCGGGATGAACGCGGACAACCCACAGCATGCCAGTGCGACGAATCAGTTTCATACCGGCGTCTTCACCGAAGTTCGGCCGTCGATGGGGGCGTGGATCAGTTATGGCTTGGGGACCGAAAACCAAGACCTGCCGAGCTTCGTGAGCATTCATGCTCCCGGCGTCAGGACTTACGGCTCGGGCTTTCTTCCCGCAGCCCACCAAGGAACGCCGCTGACCGTGCCGCTCAACGACAAGACATTGCCGATTGAGAACCTGCGGAACGCTTCCGGCAGCGAAGCGATCCAACGACAACGCATCGATCTAACCAAGCGATTGAATCAGCGATTGCTCGAAGAACTGCACGGTGATTCCAACATGGAAGGGATGATCCAAAACATGGAACTCGCTTTCCGCATGCAGACCACGACGCCGCAACTGGTAGATCTCTCGAAAGAGAGTCAAGCTACGCTCGATCTCTACGGCGTCGGCGGCAAGGAAAGCGACAAACACGGCCGCGCTTGTTTGCTCGCTCGCAAACTCAGCGAGTCCGGCGTGCGTTTTGTACAGGTGACCATGGATGGTTGGGACCATCACGGCGACATACGCGGCAACCTACCAAGACTCTGTCAGCAAACGGACCAACCAGTGGCCGGTTTGCTCAAGGACTTGAAGCAACGCGGCCTGCTCGAAGACACTCTGGTTCTTTGGTCGGGCGAATTCGGCCGTACGCCGTGGAGCCAAGACCTTAGCGGCACTGCCCCGATCGAAAAGCATGGCCGCGAGCACCAGCCGGAGAGTTTCTGCGCGTGGATGGCCGGTGGTGGCGTGAAAGGCGGCCTAACCTACGGCCAGACTGATCACATGGGTTACAGCGTGATCGACGGCAAGATTCACATCCACGACCTGCACGCCACGATGCTGCATCTGCTCGGCATCGAGCATACGCAATTGACCTGGAAGCACCTCGGCCGCGACTTCCGCTTAACCGATGTGCACGGCTCGGTCGTGAACGAGATTCTGGTATGAATTGAACTGTAGAGAAGTTGCTCCGTAACTACTAACCGATTAGTTCTATGTTTACCTAGTAGTTCTACCGTGTCGCGGAGCGACTCGGCCACATGCATGCTCACAGGCTATTCATAGTGCAGAGCGGAAGCGAGCTTCAAACGCGCGGCACGTTCGGCGGGCAACAGCGAGGCGAGCAATACAACAAACATGCCGATAGCCAAGCAGCCGATGACCAACCCATAACGCATTTCGAACTCGACGTTGTGACCGAGGATGCTGAATGCGGACAAGCTGATCACGTAGGACACAAAAATCCCTGCCAGTGCACCGGGGATGAGGCCAATGATGCCCAGCAACATCGCTTGCGCAAAGACCATTCGGCGCACTTGTCGGCGGGTCATCGCGATCACTCGCAGCATGCCAATCTCTCGAGTTTGCTCGATGATGTTCATAGTAAGGGTGTTGACCAGCCCCATGGCTGCGATGATGCAACCCAGCGCGAGCAGCATCCAGAGGCTCACGATAATGCTATTAACTTTGTTGTTAATAAAGTCGACCACTTGGACGTACGATTGCAGAATGAGGTGGTTTTCTTGGCAAAGTGTTTGCAACTGCTGCTCAACTTCGGCCAACCGGCGGTCGTCCGCTTGTATGACATAAGCGTCAACGCCGCTGACATCGAGCAATTCCTGTGCAGTGTCGCGATGCAAATAGATCGTGAGGCCGCCAGCGAAGTACTCGTTTGTGGTCGCAACGATCTCGAGTTCCTTAGTTCCGTCTTTAGTCTCCAGGGGGATCTTGTCGCCGATGTGCAATCCCAATCGCTGTGTGAGCACCGTCCCGACAACAGCTTTGCCTTGGCGTAGGCCCTCAAGAGCGACGCTTGGAGTGCCTTCAACGAGATCAAAGAAATCGGTGGGTTTGCCCACGAAATTGCGGACGACCACCAACACAGAATTTTCGCCTGAGCGTGCGCTGACATAGCGAATAGCGTCCAGTGATTCGATCCCGGAAACCTGCTTCAGCTTATCTTCGATATCAGCAGGCATATCAGCGGCGGCACCGGTGGAGATATCTGGATTCGTGGAGCGAATAAAAAAGTCGCCGATGATAGCGCGTGTGTACCAGTCGCGCACATTTTTGACATTGTCGAGCACATTGCCCGCCATGCCGGTGCTCGTGCTAATCGCGATGAAGAGCACGCCAATGGTCAGTGCGCTGCGTCCAACGTGCTGCGTCAGTTGCCGCCGCGCGAGCTCAGCTTCAACACCTAACCAGGGACGCATACATGCTGTCAGAAATCTCGATAAGGAACCGAGTATGCTGGGGATAATTAAGACACAGGCCAGTAACAGTACAACCAACGCCGCAACATCACCACCCAGTGGCAGATAACCCAAGATCGCTGGAATCAGCAGTAGAAATCCAATCAACAACGCAACGATGCTAATGGGAAAAGTCGCTGCGATGACTTCCTGATTATGAGTTGTCTCGATGGCCCGAATGGCTTCGATCGGATGCACTGAGCTCGCCCGTCGCGCTGGCAGGATGGCACCTACGACGGATACGACGATGCCAATGGTAACCGCGATTGCAAACGGTTCCCAGGTAATTGTCGCGCCCGGCAGACTCACTTGTGTCATTTTCTCCATTGCACTTGAGAGAATTACGGCAAAGTAAACCCCTAGCAAGCACCCCAGAGCCGCCGCAAAGACGCTGATGCCGATCGCTTCGCGCAGAATCATCCAAGCGACTTGGCGTTTGGTCGCACCGATCGCCCGCAGAATACCAATCTGGCGGCGACGTTCGCCGACGGCCATTTGAAAAGTATTGTAGATAATAAAGGCGCAGATGAGCACGGCGAAAGCGATCGACATGCGCAAACCGTTCTCGGTTGCAAACATCGTTTCCTCAGCCATTTGGCTGCGAGTGCGGGGAGTCTGTACGGTAAGTCCTTTGGGCAATATGTCAATCAATGCAGCCTTGACTTCGTCCGCTTTACTGCCGTGCTTAACAATTAGTTGCACCTGATCAATGGTCGATTTGGACGCAAACGTACTTTCAGCGGCCGGCAGAACCAAATAGACGGCCCCGCCTAAGGATATTGCCGTGCTAGCTCTGGGAGTAGCGAGCCCGACGACGTTGAATTTTTTCAATCCCCCACCCGCCAGCAATTTGACCTCATCGCCAATCTTGATCTTGAGTGACTTTGCAAGGCTGGCATCGAGCACCATGTCGGTCAACGCCTTGAGTTGAGTGCCTTCGCTGATCTCATAATCGCGCACCAATTGATCAATACGTGGGTCAATTCCGAGAACTTGGGTTCTTGCATCGCCTTCACTGTAGAACAGTTTCGCAAATCGCTGCAGCGATGGGACGGCGGTTTCTACACCCTCAGTCTTCCGAATATCGGCCAGTACGCTGTATGCAAATCCGTTTGCACCATCAGAGATTACCTCCAAGTCGGCTTTACCCGATACCGCTCGCAATACATCGCGCTGGGTTTGGCGCGTCGTGGCGATGGACAAGAGAACGGACACGACTACGCTCACACCGATGGCAATACTGCTCACTGTGAGGGCGGCTCGAAGTGGTCGCGCGATTACTTCGCGTATGCTGAACTGCCCCAAAGCCATCCGTCACATCCTTCGATTTACTGCCTAGCCGCTCCGTGCACGCGAATGGACGCCTGAGCGTCGCCGCGATCAGCGTTCAATTGCGCCTCCTCAGTAGGTCCATCGAATTCAATTGCGCCGTCACGGATCTTAATGATTCGGCCCGCGATTTTGGCTACCGAGGCGTCGTGCGTCACCATCACGATGGTCTGATTGCGTTGTGTCACAAGGTCGACTAGTAGTTTGGTCACACGGTCTGACTGCCGGGAATCCAAGTTGCCTGTAGGTTCGTCAGCCAGCAAAATGGCCGGGTTAATGGCAAGCGCTCTGGCAATCGCCACCCGCTGCTGCTCGCCACCCGATAACTGGGCTGGGAGGTGCTTTTTGCGATGGCTCATTTCCACTCTTTCCAATGCATCCATTGCATTTTTGAGCGATTCTGCGCGCGATTTGCCGTCCAACTCCATCGGAAGCGACACATTTTCAGCCGCCGTTAGATTCGGCAGCAGGTTAAATGATTGGAAGATGAAACCGATCCGTCGCCGCCGAAGCTTGGTCCGATCGTCGTCCGACAGGAGAGCGATATCAACACCTTCGAGCAGCACATTTCCCGAAGTTGGAATTTCCACTCCGCCAAGAATGGTTAGTAACGTGCTTTTTCCAGACCCCGAAGGGCCCATAATCGCGACAAACTCGCCAGCCTCGATGCTGGTAGAGACACCGCGAAGCGCGGCTACGGCAGCGTCGCCGGAACCGTAGCTTTTTGACACGTCGCGGGTTTCGAGTATTGGCATTGAGTCATTGACCGAAGCAACTATTGAAAAGGTAGCAGAATACCAGCCAAACCGCGCATCGGCGAGCCCACCGCTTCCCATGCGTAGCTAGCATTTTGCGCAGTGAATCACCCGGCTTGGCGAAATCGGCGTTCCCGTAACGCCACCAAAGTACAAATTCTGGCTGATTTGAGCGACAAAAAACGCTGTAATTGCTAGAAATCCCTTACTTTACTCAAAGTCCATTTGTAGAATTTAGATCAACCCACCAAGGCTGGATATTCGATACATTCCTTGCAACCGTCAAATTCTGTTAAAAAACACAATCCTCCACCCAGTTACAGGCTTTCACTGAATGTCCAAGGACACTCCGCAGGCGGCCTCCGCCAAGCAAGTTCAAGTTGTGAGTGGAATCACTGTTCGATTGGCCGGCGACTCTGGGGATGGTATGCAATTGCTAGGAACGCAGTTGACCAACACCTCAGCTCTGTCTGGCAACGACGTCGCAACTTTTCCTGATTTCCCGGCTGAAATTCGCGCTCCGCGCGGTACTCGCGCGGGCGTGAGCGGTTTCCAAGTGCAGTTTGCATCCCATGAGGTGCATACGCCTGGGGACACTCTCGACGCGCTGATTGCGATGAACCCGGCAGCCTTGGTAACCAATATCATGGATCTGCGTCCCGGCGGCTTGTTGATTGTCGACGAAGACAGCTTTGAAGACAAGGATCTCAAGCTCGCCGCCCTCAGTACTAATCCGCTCGAAGAACCGATGATGGAAAACTATCGGTTAGCTAAAGTGCCCGTTACCAAACTAACACGCACGGCGGTACAGTCACTGGGACTGAGCATGAAGGAAGCGGACCGCTGCCGCAATTTTTTTGCCATGGGAATGGTCTACTGGCTGTACGGCCGTGACATGGATGCCACCTTGCGTTTCATTCGCACCAAGTTCTCGAAAGCTGCAGACATTCAAGAAGCGAATGAGCGGGCGCTGCGAGCCGGATGGGCGTTTGGCGAAACCACTGAATTGTTGGGGATTTCTTACCAAGTTGAGTCCGCTTCGCTGCCACCTGGAAAGTACCGCAACGTGATGGGCAACCAAGCGCTCGCTTGGGGCCTAATGGCGGCAGCTCAACTCAGTGGCAAGGAATTGTTCTACAGTTCCTATCCGATCACCCCTGCTAGCGATATCCTTCACGAGCTCTGCAAGTACAAGAACTTTGGCGTTTGCACTGTTCAAGCTGAAGATGAAATTGCCGCTATGTGCGCGATCATCGGTGCAGCTTACGGTGGTTCGATGGGTGTCACCACCAGCAGCGGACCAGGTATTGCGCTCAAAGCCGAAGCGATGGGCTTGGCAGTGATGATCGAATTGCCGTTGATCGTAATCGATGTCCAGCGCGGCGGACCCAGCACGGGCCTGCCAACAAAGACCGAACAAGCGGACTTGCTACAGTTGCTGAACGGACGCAACGGCGAAGCTCCCATTCCCATTCTGGCCGCGCGCAGCCCAGGCGATTGTTTTGACACAGCCGTCGAAGCCTGGCGCATTGCGACCCAATTTATGGTTCCCGTGGTGATTCTGTCCGATGGATACATCGCCAACGGTGCCGAGCCTTGGATTATTCCTGACATGAATAAATTAGCGCCGATACAAATCACCCACCCAGGCGCAAAACAAGAGGGCGACGGTAAATTCATGCCCTACTCTCGCAACGAGTATCTTGCTCGACCATGGGCAATTCCCGGAACACCGGGGCTGATGCACCGTGTCGGTGGACTCGAAAAGCAAGACGGCACTGGAAACGTTAGCTACGATGCAGAGAATCATCAGAAGATGGTCCACATCCGCGCTCAAAAAGTCGCCAACATCGCCAAAGTGATCGCACCTCAAAAGGTTTTTGGACCTGAGAAGGGCGAGTTGCTGGTGATATCTTGGGGCGGTACTTATGGGGCTTGCCATACGGCTGTTTCCGAAGCGATCGAAGCCGGACGCAAGGTGGCCCATTGCCACCTGCGACACTTGAATCAATTCCCAGCCAATTTGGGCGACATCATTTCAAATTATGAATCGGTTCTGGTGCCTGAATTGAATATGGGTCAGTTGATTCAGTTGATTCGCCACAAGTATTTAGTGGATGCGATCGGCTTCAACAAAGTCAAAGGCAAGCCGTTCTCGGTAGGTGAATTGCTCGAGAAGATCCTTGAGCTCACGACGAAGTCCAGCAAGCTGGTCGCCACATCTATCGCCGGCTAATAGCAGCAACGTTGCGTCGAAGCTGGTTTGCAATAAATCCGAGCCTATTCAACCCCCTATAAATCGCAATCAAATAAACGAGCAAGTCAATGAATCTACCAGTACTTACCGCCAGCGACTTTGCAAGTGATCAAGACATTCGTTGGTGCCCCGGTTGCGGCGATTATTCCATTCTGGCGCAGATGAAGAAGATGCTTCCGGAACTTGGTTTGCCTCCCGAGCAGATCGTGTTCGTATCAGGTATCGGTTGCTCCAGCCGATTTCCGTATTACATGAACACCTACGGCATGCACAGCATTCACGGCCGCGCTCCCGCAGTTGCTACCGGTTTACGAGTCGCGCGGCCTGACCTGAAAGTTTTCGTAATCACTGGCGACGGCGATGCGCTCAGCATCGGTGGCAACCACTTCATCCATCTGATTCGCCGCAACGTGAATCTAACGCTCGTGCTATTCAACAACCGCATCTATGGCTTGACGAAAGGCCAGTACTCGCCCACGAGCCCTGAAGGCCAAGTCACCAAGAGCACACCTATGGGCTCCGTCGATCATCCGCTCAATCCCATCTCGGTCGCGCTGGGTGCCGAAGCGACCTTCATCGCTCGCTCGGTCGATACGCAGATCAAGCACTTAGCTGCCACCCTCTATCGCGCCGCTCAACATCGCGGCACCGCAGTGGTTGAAGTTTATCAGAACTGCAACGTGTTTAACGATGGTGCTTGGAGCTACGCGCAAGATAAAGCGACGCGCGAAGACACGACGCTTGAACTTGAACACGGCAAGCCGATGATTTTTGGCAAGAACCGCGACAAGGGGATCCGCTTGAACGGCCTGCGACCAGAAGTGGTTGATTTGACCACCGGCATCTCGCACGACGACTTGCTATTCCACGACGAGAAAGCTGACTCGACGCTCGTGCATTTGTTAGCGCGTATGCGTCGCCCAGAGATGCCCGAACCGATTGGCGTTCTCCGCGCCGTCGAAGCTCCTATTTTCGAAGATCAAGTTCGCGGACAAATTGCCCAAGCCATCAGCGCACGCGGCAAAGGCGATTTGAATAAGCTGTTTAACAGCGGCGACACCTGGCAAGTCGCCTAAAATCCGTCCAGAGACACTTCGAGACCGCGGCTAACGCGATGGCTCACAATAACTGCGACTTCTGGCGCACACTCTGTGGGTGCGCGCAGCTGATAACAGTGCCGCGTATAAAACTGCTTAGATAGTTGCACCCCCGTTCAGGCCCAGTGTACGCTTCTCGGGGACCGAGTATCCATAGACGATGAATTGTAGACGCTGAGCGTAATAGCAATTACCATTCTGCTGCAGCTACTTTGAGACTGGCTATTCAAGTGCGATGCGTAGGTGGGCAGCATCAGCAGAAACCGCCACCGTCTGGCGACGGTAGCTACGCTCGCCAGAGCGTGGACGAAACCGCTCTTTACAGACCGATCGCAAAATGACAGTGAAACCCACTCGGTGCGCTTCAATCGTACTCATTGTCGCTCTAACTGTGACAATAATTTGCCACTGTTTGCTCGTTATTTATTATTTAAAAACCTAGAAAAACGTAGTTACTGAGTCGACCACTTCGGAATCGGAAAAATAATTTCCACGCAGTTGGTTGTTATGGCATGCGATTAACTAAGGGGTTTTATGGGCTAATTGAAGGTCGCTGATGACACCCTTGCATAACCGCTACTCCCCTTCCCCCCCCCGGT
>JANLQO010000431.1:0-7683 GCA_031367855.1 Planctomycetia bacterium
CACTTGCTGCAGGCGATCACTGAGATTTCGCCCTTGTACAGCAAAGTAGAGACACTGCGAGTTTCGGATTCGGTCAAATGGGATCAACGCATTGCTACGGATTCCATTCCTACACAGTTACTCCGCGAAATCCTGCACCAAAATCTGGATTTGAGCAGATCGAGTGACTGGACGAAATTGGTACGGTTCTACATGCAAGCCGAGCGATTTGCGGAGGCCAGGAAAGAAGTCGAAGCTGCCAGCCAAAAATTCCCAAACGATTTCGATCGAGTGCTTCTGACCCAGTTGGACGAACTCAACGCGGCTCAATTGTTCCGCGAAGTCAAGGCTCGTCAGGATGCTGGACAATATCAGCTAGCAAATTCGGTTTTGAATTCCTTCAGATTGGATACCTTGCCTCTGGAAGTTCAACTGAAGGTACAAAATCAATTTGAATCGCTCAAACAGAGTTTAGTGTCGGTCAGTCAGATGGTGGAAGCGCTGAAAAAAGATCAGCTGGCACTGCCAGCCGCGGAGCAGGAGTTGGTCGGGGCCTTGGTCAAAGAGATCTTCAGTGAAGTGAATTTGGATTCCGCGAGCCGCCTGTCGGATTATGAACGCTTGCGAGCCGACTCTACACTGTCGGTAGAGCAGCGGATCTCGCTGGCATTGTCGGGCTGGTTGCTGGGTTCAAACGCAGGTTTGGACAACTTTGCGACCACCAAGAGCTTGATCGGTGCTCGGACGCTTGTGCAACAATATCTGATTGAAGCTGACGGCGTAAAACGCTCGCAGATTCTGGCTCAACTGAAATCGATGGAAGGTGGGCAGCCGGATCTGGTCGTAAAAATATTGGCCCTGATGAAGCCGCCAAAATCACCGCCCGCGGTCGCCAGCGATGATCCACCCGGTATGCATCGCATGCAGGTCGCGATGGGTGGTGAGATGGTCAGTTACATTGTGCAAACACCGCCAGAATACGATCCGAATCGAGTTTATCCTTGCGTTGTCAGTCTTCCCTCGCTGAGTTCGAATACGGAGTATCAAATAAATTGGTGGTGCGGTTCGCCGTTACTGTTAAAGGAAAATGAGCAAGCCGAAGCAAAAAGTCAGCGATTAGGTCAGGCGACTCGCAAGGGTTATGTCGTCATTTCGCCGGTTTGGGCCGCGAAGGGACAATTGCAATACAATTATTCCGAGATTGAGCACGCGCGCGTGCTGAAATGCTACCGCGATGCACTGCGGCATTTCGCGATCGATACCGACCGCGTATTTATTTCAGGGCATCAAGCAGGTGCCGCTTTGGCTTGGGATATAGCCCTTTCGCATCCGGACTTGTGGGCGGGAGCCGTAATGATTTCCCCCACTGCGGACAAGTTTATCATTCAATACGACCAGAATGCTAAGCTGATGCCAATGTACTTTGTCTATGGCCAATTCGACGGCAGTGGTTTTCGGGACCAGATCGGCAAGACGCTCGACAAGTATGTTTCGAGCTTACATTATGACGCGATCGCGGTCAGCTACATTGGCCGCGAAGGGGGCTTTTTCCCCGAGGAAGCTCCTCGAATCATGGAATGGATGCAGCTCTCGAGTCACCGTCGGCTGCGGAATCCAAAAGAGTTAAAAGTCTCGATGATGCGTCCTGGCGATCGCTTCTTCTATTGGATTGAAGCCCCGGATTTTGCTTCGGAGAACAACAGTTTTTCGTTTAAGCCTGGGGACGCTCGAGGTATTGAGGCAAGTATTACTGCCAAAAATGGGGTCTCGGTTAGCCAAAACCCTTCACCTTCGACCTGGATATGGCTAAACCCCGAAATGGTGGATTTTAAGCAGCCCGTGAGCGTACGTGTGAAGGGTACGACCAAGAAATTCGATGTGTCGAGTGATTTGGATGTCCTCTTAGAAGATGCTAGGCAGCGGGCGGATCGACTGCATCCCTTCCATTTCAAGATTTCGATGCCTTAGAACAACTCCGCCTTATGAGAGTCTAGGGAACTTTTGCGACTGGTTTCTACTCCAACCCACAGTATGCGACGGATGGTAAGGATTTTGTCGTGGGTCAAGCTCCGGTTTTTAGGGGAGTATTGTCCGGCAAAGTCGGTTGGACCGGCCCAAACTGCAATTGAGGTCGGATGAGCTGGCAGATGACCAAGGTTTTCGTTGAATTCTGTAGGTTCCCGATTACAATCCAAGTCGCAGCTATTTGTTTTCCCAAAAGCCCCAAATACCCCGTTTTGCCTAATCGGCGATTCACGACGACATGAGAAAAACTTGGTTTGACTCGATGTTGTCGACGGATTTATGCGGTTTTGGCTACTTGCTATCAGTTCTCTTCAGCTCTCCGTCGAGAGGTTAATTCATGGCCATTGGTGGTTTGTCCTCATCGCGTAAGTTGTTGGCTCGCAGACGTTTGCAAAAGCGATCGAGCGCTCGACGCATCCTGATGGAAACACTCGAATCGCGCCAGCTCATGGCGGTCGGGCCACAGTTGTTGGGTATTCAGCCCAATTCGGGCGATTTGCTTGACAACGGCGAAATTTTGCATGTTTCGCCACGTGAATTCAAGTTGCGATTCGATGACGCGGCGGGCATCGACGTGGCTACGTTAGGCGGAATTCGCATTATTCGCAGTGGCGACGATGGCGTTTTCGAACGTGCGAGCATGGCCACCGACTTTGGAACGAATGGTCAAACACTTGTTGAGTTTTATGCTCAGCAGGTCGGCGAAGCCGGCAATGGTATCACGGTCAAGTTTACCAAGGCCAGTCGAACGGATAGTCGTTTGCCCGTCGTGACCAACAACGGACGTGAAGTAACGATTCAGCTGAATTCCAATCCTGCGCTCGAAACGCGGGTTCAAGACTTAGTGCAAGTGCTTGATCCGGCCAAGACATCGACTGCCACAAATCTGATTTACGCTTTGCGACTGCGCGGCTCGGAAACGGTTGGCGTCGCTCAAACGGTTGATACGACTCGGCCATTGATACTGAGTGGTGCAAATTCTGGCAAAGTCACGACTAGCTTTGGCCAGAGCTCCTCGTTGCAAGTTCGCTTGACAGCGGTTGATAGCGGAAATTCGGGCTTGGGAATATCGGTTGTCGTTACGGGTCGAGATCGTGGCGGTGCAGGTTCACCGATCATTTCGCTCAACGGCAAGACTATTAGCGTCGAGCTCAACACCAACTCGCGATTTGCGACAACCGTGCAAGAGTTTGTCGATGCGCTTAACAACAACTCTCAGTCGAACGGACTGGTTCAAGCCACGCTCGTGAGCGGCTCAGGATCAACACGCTTGGGTTCACTGGCAATTAATTACTCGCCGTTGCGATTGAGCGGAGTGCTGGACGTCGAAGTGATCCCCGCCTATGTCGGATTGGGCGACAACAGCCACGAAGTCATTGTGCGGTTCGCGGAAGCGTTACCTGACGACAAATATCGCATCGAGATTCTGGGGCAAGGAACTCGTACGTTACGCAATGTAAACGGTCAAGCTTTCAATTCGGGTGTCTCGCGATCGGTCGCTTTTGAGCTCGATTTGGGCGCACAGATAGAGTCCATTGTTCCGCAACCAGTCACGCGCAGCAGCACTGGGCAATTGGTGCAGCAACGCAGTCAAATTGAAGTCTATTTCAACAACGATGATCTAATTGATGTCGCACAAGTTGTGTCGGTTAACGGGCTGTCGGTCTCTGCGTTAAAGACGCTGCGCAGTCCGCTGTTCTTCCAGAATGGCGACAACATTGCTTTCGTGGCAGGAGCAGTGGGATCGACGAGCGCCATCAGCCCGAACTACTATCAACTGTTCCATAATGCCGGAACGTTGAGTAACACGGATGATACGCGTTTCCTTCCGAACTCGGTTCGTTACTACCCGGATTCGGATCGTGTGACACTCGGCTTCAGCCGTAACTTGGACGAGCTTACGAATTCCGCTAATGCGCCCTTGCCACTTGGCGAGCTGCGTTTGCGAATCGGCACAAATGAAGCGGTGCCGCTCCCTCCCGTGATCGTGACACCTGTCGTGGATGCGGCAGATTCCTTTGCGAACGCGACCAATCTGAATGCCAACTGGACGCCCGGTGTAGCGGGTTCGCAGTCGGTACTCATCAACTCAGCGATTGTGAATACTTCGCCTTACTTGCTCGACTTCCCGGGAGGTAGCAACGAGCCTGGCAATCGTCAGATTCGTATGCAAGACAATTTGCGATTGGGTGCCGACTCAATCGATGGCACAAGCGTTATTTTCTACAACTTCCAGAGTGCTTTGGGCACAGCGGGAACATTGACGTTCAGCAACGCAATTACCGATCAGCAGAAGCAGCGTGTGCGTGAGATTTTCTCGCTCTACGAAAATTATTTGGGTGTGCGATTCGTGGAGAGCACGAACCTGGGCATGACGATTGCCGTGGGAGACATGCTGGCGGTGGTGCCATTCCCAGACCTGCCAGGCAGTAACACGCCGGGAATTGTTGAAGGTAACGCACCCGGCTCGACCACATTTGAAGCTGGCGCGCTCCGAACGAATAATCAACCGGCTGCGGTGTTGGATATCCAAGACTTCAGCGACTCGACGCGGAATGCCTTTGGTGGTCCCTTCATGCGTGCCGCGATGCAAGCCATCGGCCGTTTGCTCGGTATGGGTAACGCGGATGAATTGCCATCGCTGACCATCCAAACTGACAGCGCTGTTTTCGTGCCTGGTGTTGGAACGGAGATTATTCTGCCCGGTGATGGTGACATTGTTCACGGACAGTATCTCTATCGGCCCGATAGCAAAGATATCGATCTATATCAGTTTTCGGTTCCCACCGCTGGACGCATTTCGATCGAAGCATTTGCAGAGCGCATGAGTCAAGCAAGTTTACTGGATACGACGTTGCGTTTGTACCAGCAGAACGTTAAGGGCGGCTGGGACGAGATCGCGGTTAACGATGACTACTTCAGTTCGGATTCGATGATCGAATTGGAATTGGCCAAGGGCAATTATATTATCGGCGTGAGCGCATCGGGAAATTCGGATTACGATCCCACCATCAGCGATAGTGGAATCGGCGGTCGTTCAGAAGGTCGCTATCAATTGCGGATGGATTTCTTGCCACCAGCCACCGGCATTCTGCGAGATAGCACGGGTACCGCCTTTGACGGTGACGCTGACGGCTCCCCTGGCGGTACGTATGATTTTTGGTTCCGACCAGCGGGTCCTAGCAATACAAAATTTGTAGACAAATCTGCGGCGGCGAATGGAAACGGCTCGCTCTTAACGCCCTTCAAGTTCATTAAAGACGCGCTGAACGCTGCAGTGCCTGGCGACGTGGTTCGCATCGTGGGTAACGGTGGTGCCGACGGAAAACTGAGTACGCCTGCGGACAACTTGGCATACGAAATTGGATTCGACACAACGCAAGGTCGCGCGCTGCCGGACGGATCCACGTTCGATGTTCCCAAAGATGTCGCGGTGATTATCGACTCGGGTGCAATTCTCAAGCTTCGCCGCGCTCGTATCGGCGTGGGTAGCACATCGGTCAACGTCGATCGCAGTGCGGGCTCGTTAATGGTTCTCGGAACACCGCTACTGCTGGATGCAGCCGGAGCCGTAATTAAGGATAGTTCTGGCAACAACGTTTCCGGTGATGTGTACATGACTTCGGTCAGCGATACCACGCTTGGCAAGAGCGCCAACCCGGCAGTAGTCGGTTCCAGTCCAACGTCCGGCGATTGGGGTGGTATCGATTTCCGTAATCGCATTGATGTGACGACGCCCGCTCGTGAGAACTTCGAGGCCTTGGGCGAGTTCTTGAATTGGGTCAGCCATGCGGATATGCGTTATGGCGGTGGTCAAGTGGTGATCGATGGCCAGTCGCAAGTCGTAACGCCGATTCAGATGATCGACGCACGTCCCACGGTTGCCTTTAGCCGTATTACCAGCAGTTCAGATGCCGCGCTGAGCGCGACGCCCAACAGCTTCTTAGAATCCAACTTCCTCTCGCCGCTCGAGCAAGGCGCCAGTAGCTTTACGTTGGATTATGACCGAGTGGGTCCGGATATTCACAACAACCATTTGACCGGTAATTCGCTCAACGGGATCCAGATTCGTTTGCGCACCGGATCATCAACCCAGCTTGAGAAGTTGACGGTTCAAGCGCGGTTCGATGATACCGACATCGTACACATTATTCCCGAGAATTTAGAAATCGCTGGAAGCCCCGGCGGTGCGGTTCAGCAAGTGGCTGCACCATCGAGTGCCAGCGTAACGTTGACCACGCAAAGCGGTGGTACGCTGAGCGCTGGGTTGTACAATTATCGCCTGTCGTTCTTGGATGCCGCTGGAGTGGAGAGTCCTGCTTCGGAACCGACCGCTTCGATCTTCGGTTCTTCGGCAGTTCAATTGCGGAATCTGCCTCAAGGTGTGCGCAGAATCTATCGCAGCTCCGCCAATGGAGCGGGGCCCTACACGCTCGTCGCTCAGTTGCCAGCGGCGGCCTCAGCTTACACCGATAACGGCACCTCACTGGGCACGCAGTTGTCCAACACTTTGCCAGCAGTCGTTAGTCGGCTGGATGCGCGACTAGCGATCGACGCAGGTACGGTCGTGAAGTCACAAGGCTCGCGGATCGATGTTAGTCTTGGCAGCCAGATCATCGCTGAAGGAACTGAGGGCTTGCCGGTCGTGTTCACATCGATCGTCGATGCGCGCTACGGAGCTGGTGGTACCTTTGACACGGCCAATCGCGCTGGATCGCAAACTGCGGTCTCGGGTGATTGGGGTGGCATCTATGTGGGTCAAACTTCGAAGGCGAGTTTTGATCATGTGGTCGTCGCCTATGGCGGTGGCACAACACGTATCGAAGGTGGTTTTGCTGACTTCAATGCCATCGAAACGCATCAGGGTGAACTTCGGTTGGCCAACAGTCGACTTGAGCACAACGGCAGTGGTGCGGTAACTTCGACCGACGCCGAGCGCGGCGGGCGGCTGAGCAATAGTGTGGGAACGGTGTTCGTCCGTGGCGCTCAGCCAGTCATGGTGAATAACGTGATCATGGATAGCATCGGCCCGGCGCTGAGTATAAACGTTAGCGCCTTGAATTCCGAGCTAGTCGATGACTTTGGACGCAGTACGGGCCGAGCCGATTTTTATACCGCTCGCGTTGGCAATCGCGGTCCGCTGATTTCTGCCAACCGTTTAGATAATAACGATATCAATGGACTGGTCGTTCGCGGTGGAAGCTTGACTACCGAAGGTGTGTGGGACGATACCGATATTGTTCACGTGGTTCAGTCCGAAATCACGATTCCGGACTATCACGCGTTTGGTGGACTGCGTTTGACGAGTTCGCCAGCGGAGAGTTTAGTTGTAAAATTAGCAGGTGCGAATGCGGGCTTCACGGCCAATGGTACGCCGCTAGATAATGCCAACCGCATTGGTGGCTCGGTTCAAATGGTCGGTAATCCTGGTTATCCAGTGGTCCTTTCCAGCCTTGAGGACTGCACGGTGGGCGCGGGCTTTACGCTGGGTGGTGCTGCTCAAAACGACACTCACAATTCAGGACTGTGCGGGCCACTCAGAACGGCAAGTTTCGCTGATGTGATCGTCGTTCTCGACGAATCGGGAAGCATGTTCGGTGCGCAGCAGTTCACCATCGGTATGATCGCTGATCTGGACAAGGCGTTGTTGCGTTCGGGCATTGGAGCTTCCGCGGCGGG
>JANLQO010000491.1:0-5656 GCA_031367855.1 Planctomycetia bacterium
GCCCAAGGTTGCGAAGCGGAGCGAGCTACCCTGGGTGTTAAATGGATACTGGCACTCGTGGTTCATCGTCGCACACAGTGCAGTTTGTAATCGACCAGCACGTACGCGGCAATGATCTTATGCGCCTGGGCGGTCGGATGGACGCTATCCCAGAATAGATAGCGGTTGGGATCCACACCCGGGTTCAATGCGATGCCAATTCCCGTCACTGAATCAAAGCTTGTTGCTGAGTCACTCACATTCTGCAGGCCGAACAACCTGGGTGTGTGGGTAATGAATTCGAACAGGCGGCTGATTTTTGTATCCGCAATTTTCGCGTGATGCAATTTCCTGCGCAAACTGCGCGTTAGGCTTGATAGCTCAAAGTTGAAGACGGACGTAGCGGCGTTTAACTGCGCTGAGACCACTGGCACGGTGTTGAAAAACGGGGTCTCGCCAAGCTGTGGCAAATCCAAAATGACAAAGTTGCGCGCACCCGCATCATACAGCGCTTCGATCGACCATCGAATACCCTCAATGGCGTTTGGTATGAAGTCTGCTTCGCCAGAACCAGCACCGAAGAAAATGTCGTTTGCGCCTGCCCAAACTACGAAAATATCGTCGGGATCGGCGGATCCCCCGCTGGCCAACAGGTAGCCTGTCACCTGCTCGGTGAGGTCTGGCGTCAAATAGGGAGAAGGACCCGCAGCGCGAGACCCATTAATGGCAAAATTCGTACCGCCAAGAATGCTAGGAGTTGGCACCGGCTCTTGCACTGCTTGGGCAAAGTGTTCCACCCAAGCTTTGCCATTGGAGAATCTTCCATTGTAATACAGCGGCGAAGGTGGCAGATAGCCTCCGGATGCCAGGTAGAAATTGCCTGTTTCTGACAAACTGTCCCCGAAGACATAAATCTCCGCACGGCAGTTGGTAATCTGCAACGCAATAACGACAATCGTCGCCACGAACCACTTGACTTGCATACGCATTTTCTATTCGTCCTTCAGTAATTAGTAAAGGAAGTAACACACAACAGACTTAGAACGTCGCCTACCTACACTAGGTGCTGCTGGATCGATCACAGAGCGCGGCTGCAAACGAAATTTAGAAAGTTTTGGGACACTTCTGGTTGAGCCACCACTTTCGAGTGGCCGAGAGTGTTTCAACTTGCTCACGCTCGGAACGACTAGCCGGCCAACCGTTGCAGGTTCAACGCACATAGCCTGCGAAGGACTTCCATTGCTCCTTGCTGCTGATGGAATTTGCATTCCGCTTGATGGCAGCTCGCAAGGCGTTCAGCCATCTTTGATCATCCTCGCTTGTCGGTGCTCCTACATGGGATGATTCGGATCCATCTGCTAGCAAGAATTTCAGTTCGTTTCCTTTATCCTCTTTGAGAACTCGTTGCTGGTTTTTTTTAAACGACGCCCAGTGTCGACCCTTTCCGAGGAAATCCAAGTCTGGTTTGGCAAGCGACCGTTCCGGAATACAGATTTCATTGCCCTGTTTATCGCGCAGTAAGACATCGCGTCCCGTTCGCTGTTTGATCGTCCCGCCGAACTCCGCCCACGCCATGTACGTTTTTCCACTTTCGCCCCAACTCCACACTCGCCAATTCGGATCCGTGGGTAAGCGATCCCTATTTCGATTTAACAATTCCGACAACTCCGTCGGCTTACCAAAGGCACTCGACGAAAAATCGCTCGCTAGCGATTCCGCATTGCTATCTACTTCCAGATTGATCCTAATAGTGCCAACGTCTAGGATAACTGAGGCAAAACCGAAATGAACTTGAGGGCTGCGAAAGAACGAGTATTTCAGGCCGGGAAACAATTCGGGTGACTTCCAACACTCGCCAGCCAACGTCCCAATTCTAAGGTCACGGCTTACCGTGATTGACTTACGTTCACTGCCGGCCAGTATTCCATTGACCTGCGCTCGCAGCCTGCTGATAGGAGTCGAGGGGGTCAATTTGGCATTAAACAACATCGACAGGACATCGATAACATTGACGCGATCGACTTGGGGTTGTTGTTGAAGCTGCAATCGCGTTTCCAGCAATTCGTCGAGATTTCCGCTGTCAGGAATCTTAAATACGTTCTTCCGGTCGCTGTAGGCAATCCATCCATGCTTGATGGCAAGAACGTAAGACTTGTCATAGGCGTCTGCATCCACGAGTAAGCGGGCCGCTTCCCAGTAATCGGTTTTGCCTTCCATGGCAGAAGTACTGGTCACTTCGATCCAGCGGTAGTCTTTGCCATCGATGGCATCGGTCCCTAACATCCTGGCTGTCGAGATGACGGTCTCGCTGCGCTGGCTACCATGGGAAATCTTACCCTGCCAAATGGTAAACGCCGGCATCTTGGGTATCGGCGCCAAATCGAACCTACCAGACCGTGGGGAGGGCGCGGCGGGCGCGGCTGGTTCGGTACGAGGATCTGGTGTACGGGGAAGATTAGGGATGGCTGGAGAAATTACTACTTGTGAGCGTTCTGGCTGAAGCTCAACCGTTTCCGGCAGAAATGCAGATTCGGCAAACCACTTCACCCATTCCGGGGACTCATATTGTGCAATTGGAAATGACTCTGGCACCGTTGGTTCCTCTTTGCCAGCGATAATCGTCTCCGCGTCTTGCTTGAGCTCCTTGAGTTTCCTTTCTGTTCGCTCTATATCAGGTTGAGCAGGACCTGCGTTCTTCATCGTGCACGTCGCTACAAGGTTGGGCATATTTACATCTATTCCAACGATGCCAAAAGGGTTAAGATCATCGCTCTTGCATCGAGCTAACTGGTACCCTGGATCGGTGACTGCTTGGTCCTTTGTGCGTGAGCTGGCGATATAGCAGATCGATGTTCCATAGGCCTCTTTGGCTGGACCTAGCCATTCATTGCGTTTCTGCGCGCTTAGCAGTTGCCGCGCCGTGCGGATTGGTACTGCGGCAATAGGCATCTGATCTTCAACGGCAAAGAACAAGGCAATCGCATCTTGGGCGCGGAGACGGTTCTTAGGCAGATCCACGTCCTTGACTTCGGCAAGTAGATCGTGCTGGCGATCGAAGGGCACCACAAGGCCACGTCCTTTTGAAGCAGGCCCACGATCCGCTAAGAATCGCTCAATGTCTGGGCTTTGGGCCTCAATGTAACCTTCATCAATCTTCAACTGTTTACGGTTTTCCCAATGCTTGACGTCGACCTTGATGTAGGCAGTCTCAGTGTATCGGTGAGCAGAATCCGTGATTTCGATCTGCAACCATCTGCTCAAAGGCGAATCAGGCTTGTTTTCTTCTGCCAATACTTCGAGATAAAGGGTGTAGAGCATGTCTTCATCGCGATCTCCCCAGCCTTCGAGCCAAATTTTCCCATAGTAAGTGGCATGCGCACCGACTGCGGGAAGCACGGGATGCTGAAAGTCTTCAGTTAGCTGAGCTTCAATTCTCAGAGTTTGTGTCGTCGCCGAAGCGATTTCAATTTCAGTACCATCCGCCTCAAATTTAATTGGCGCTTTGTAGTAATGCAGGATGTATGTTCCAGGAGGCAATTCAACGTTCCCGTTGGTCAACTCATACACCTGGCCGGTGTCCTTGTTTTCGAGTCTTACTATGCCAAGTTCAATGAGTTGCGAAGCAAGAACGCTCTGGGGATAAATCTGAACCTGTGAGGCTCGGTGCCCTGTCCAAAGCGCGATGGCCAGCCAGCCCATGGCAGCGAAGCAGCCTAACAGTGCTAGCGCTGGCCAGCTTCGCTTAAACGTTGACGCAGCAACCAGCGGTTTGGAGCTCCCCGATGCCGCGGGGATCGATTGACGATCTGTCGAACGAGCGGCAACCGCCTCAGTGTCTCTCGCAAAACCTGATGTTACCGGAATACCTCTACTTCTCCAGCGATAGTATTCGGCTACCAAAGCGGACAGATCAGTCGGTGATGCGATGGCCCTGAGTCGCGCCTCGACCGCCGACATGGATAGCGGCCTGCTGGTTGGAACCATGGCCAACATGTCGCCCACGAGCCCAATCAAAGCTGTGTCGACATCGGGTCGCATCGATTGAATGTCCGAAGCCCGCGTAAGTACACCGATTCGCCCGCTTGGACGCTGCGCTGTCAGCAATTCATGGAGTGTTACTCCCAGGCTAAAGATATCCGATTGGGGACTGACATTATCGCGACCTGCGAATTGCTCGGGAGCCATGTAAGCCAGGGTTCCCAAAACCTGGTCCGCCCGCGAAAGCGCATCCACTCCTTCCATTTCCAGAACTTGCGCCAATCCCAGGTCGAGCAGTTTGATATTTCCGTCGGGGGTCAGCATCAGGTTAGAGGGCTTCACATCGCGATGGATTACTTTCTTGTCGTGCGCGTATTGCAGGGCTGACGCGGCTAGGCAGGCAATATGGCAAGCTTCCTGTACGGGTAGTGGGCCAAGACGTCGCACAAGTTGATGGAGATTAATCCCACCGACAAACTCCATCACAAAATAGGGCAGCCCATTGTGCTCGCCGGCGTCTAGAGCTCGGACGATGTGACGATGCTCCAAGCGTGCCAATAACTTCATTTCTTGTGCAAATCGCGAGATGGCTTCGGGAGAACCCATTCGCTCTGACTTGAGAACCTTGAGCGCCACCTGTTTGTCCAACCGGACATGCAGGGCCCTGTAGACACTTCCCATGCCGCCGGTACCAATACACTCCAAAATGCGGTAATCTCGGATCATTGTCGACGATTGCTCATCGCCAAATGGCCGGTATGAAGATCTATCTTGAGGTATGTACTGCTCTACGTTTGTTTCGGGGATACCAGGCTCAATGCCCAGCCCACATACAGCCATGCGGGCCCTAGCCACCCCGGCAATTCTTTGCATGAGCGAGTCGGATTCCTCCGAGAGAATCTCCATGAGAGATTGGCAGGTTAAGCAATCTCGAAGATGATTCTCAACGGTTTCGGTCTCAGCTTCGGAGGTCCTTCCATGTAGGTACCCAAGTAGAACTTCACGTGGCGGACAGGGATTAGGCATGGTGCTCTCCGAAAACAATTTTATTTGCGTCTCGTTAAGTTCAACGCAAACCGTTAACTCGAAAAGAAAATCATAGCCGTTCCGCAGGGCTGCCAGCGATTGGTTTTCACGAGTGTTCAATCGTTTCGCGGAGGCGACGCATGACACGGGCGCGACACATACAAACCGCAGCATCAGTCATGCTCAATTCTCTAGCAACTTCGCTGGGGCGTCGGCCCAATGCACAGGTTTGCCAAAATGCAGTCCAAGTCTGTTGTGAAAAGTCTAACCGAATGACTTGCAGCGCGCTATTAACCAAGGTATTGAGATCATTGGCAGAGTCGGATGCGTTCCGCGCCTCGAACAGGCGGTCAGGCGCTTCCAGGGTAACGAACAAGTCCCCAGCGATGGTATGCGGCGTTCTCCTTGATAATCGTACGTGATCTATGATTTTTGAACGTGTGATAGTCCACAGCCAAGCTCGAACGGAATTTTCTACTCGATCACGTCCAAATTCCTGAATGTGTTGCGCGACGGCCACGAAAACGTTTTGAACAATATCCTCGCGATCGGCGCGGCGAATTCCCTGCTGCCGAGACCACAATTCAATGAGTGGAGTGTAAACGTTGACAAATCGAAACCATGCCAATTCCTCAGCGCTACGCACCTGTTGCAACAGGGAGGTGGATGTCGA
>JANLQO010000463.1:0-24506 GCA_031367855.1 Planctomycetia bacterium
GACTAAGCTGCCAACAGGAAATCCGTGCTGCTGGCCATGCCGAGGTTCGATTGCCCATGCCGATTTCGGAAGTTGTCGTGCCCATGCCGATTTCTGAGAAATCGGCCTACGTAGATCGATTTCTCCGAAATCGATGCGCACTTTGCTCGCGATCGCTATGGCTGAACATTTGCAGTTCGCAAGCACGCCCCTCCGTTGACTTGTTTCAGGCCAATATTTTGTCGATTACAGTGCCAGCGACGTCGGTAAGGCGATATCGGCGACCGTTGTGGAAATAGGTTAACTCTTTGTGATCGATGCCCAATAGGTGCATCATGGTCGCGTGGAGATCGTGAACGGAGACTCGATCCACTGCCGATTTGAAACCGATGTCATCGAGTTCACCGTAGCTAGTTCCCTTACGAATGCCTGCACCCGCGAGGAACATGCCAAAGCCATGAGGATTGTGATCTCGGCCGCCGTTGCCTTGCGAAACAGGCATGCGACCGAACTCGCCACCCCAGATGACAAGAGTACTGTCGATTAAGCCGCTCCGTTTTAGATCGGTGAGCAAGGCGTCGATCGGTTTATCCGTTGCACGGCAATGGCCTTGGTGATTGCCGTTCAGATCACCGTGCGCGTCCCATTCACCGTCGCTATAGACTTGAACAAAACGAACGCCGCGCTCGACCAAGCGTCGTGCCATCAAGCATTTTGAACCGAATGAACGCGTCTCTTTTTGATCTATTCCATACATTTCACGCGTCGTAGCGGTCTCTGTGCTGAAGTCGACTAACTCGGTCGCTTCCAACTGCATCCGGTATGCTAATTCAAAACTCTCGATACGGCCGAGCAACTCAGCTTCGCCGGGGTGCTCTGCCAAGTGCGCCGCGTTCATCTTGGCAAGCAAGTCGAGCTGTCGCCTCTGATCGGCGCGTTCCACATCACTTGGTCGATTGAGATTGATGACGGGCGTACCGTCGGGGCGAAACAACGTCCCTTGATAAGTCGTTGGCAGAAAACCGGAACTCCAATTGAGGTTGCCACCTTTGACACCCTGATTGTTGCCGAGCACGATAAAGCCTGGCAGACTATGGTTCTCTGAGCCCAAGCCGTAGGTGACCCACGAGCCAGCGCTGGGAAATCCAGGGCGCGGAATGCCGGTGTTGATTTGGTACAGCGCGGGGACGTGGTCATTCGACTCGCTGTAAAAGGATTTCACGAACGCGAAGTCATCGACGTGCTTGGCTACATTCTGATAATGCTCGCACATCCACGCGCCGGATTCACCGTATTGCTTGAAGGCAAAGGGCGATTTCATCAAGGGTCCAGGGTTACCATTGAAAACATCGATCGCGAACTTCTGCCCGTCACGTTTCGTCAATTCAGGTTTGGGATCAAAGATATCGACGGCACTCGGCGCACCTTCCATGAACAACCAAATCACTGACTCTGCCTTGGCAGGAAAATGCCCAGGCCGAGGTGCCAAGGGATTGCTGGTGACCAATGCATCGGTGGAGGCCGGTCGAGCATCTTGAGCGAGCAAACCGTTCGTGCCGAGCAGTTCGCCCAATGCCAACATGCCGAAACCAGCTCCCGCGCGCGAAAGAAAATCGCGACGGCCGGTGATGGCTTGAAAGCGTCCGCAATGCTGGTTGAAGGAGTTCATGGGGGCCACTTTCAGTCGACATAAATAAATTCGTTGCACGCAAATAACATCTGACAAAAGTCGATCAAGGCCAGGGAAGCAGCGGCTGTTGCGACTAATTTTTCATCGCGTGCGCGTCTCGCTCGAGCTTGCTCTGCCAAGAAAGTGGTCGCATCGCGAGCCTCATCAGAGCTGGGCTGCCGCGCTAAACCAAGTTGAAAGGAGAGTCGAATTTGCGATTGAGTGTCATCGCTGGCCTGCGTTTCCAATCGCTGTGCGAGTTCGATTGAACGCAAGCGTACAAAAGAGTCGTTCAACAGGGCCAGTGCCTGCGGCGCCACCGTCGTATTGACTCTTCGACCGCAGCTAACTTGTGCGTCAGGCGCATCAAACGCCAGCATCAGCGGATACTGGACCACGCGCTTATGAAACATGTAGACCGAACGACGCCGCGATGAGCTTGAATCCTTGGCATCGCTGGGATAAGGATCTTTCACATTGCGAGCCTGCATGGCTTCAGCAGGAATCGGTGGTTTGAAACTCTTGCCAAACATTTCTGGATTCAACGAACCTGCCACGCACAGCATTGAATCTCGCAACACCTCGGATTCCAAACGCAGCAGCCGACGACGCCAAAGAAAGTGATTATCTGGATCGATCGCCGCATTGCTTGCGATCAATGCCGATTCTTGTCGATAGGTGGCGCTATTCAACATCAAGCGATGTAAATGCTTGAGGCTCCAGCCGCTATCGATCAACTCGCCGGTCAACCATTCCAGCAGTTCTGGATGCGTGGGCGCATCCCCGCGAGTTCCAAAATCGCTGACCGTGCGCACAATACCTTCACCAAAATGATGTTGCCAAACTCGATTGACCATCACTCGCGCCAACAACACGCCCGCACCCTGTTGCGTATCGGTCATCCAGTCAGCCATGGCGCTGCGTTGTTGCGAGCTATCGCTGCGGAGCTTGCCCGCACGAGCGGCTGACCAGTAATCTTCCGCGGTCTTGTCACGCATGGCAACTGTCAGGAAGCCAAGCTGAAGTGGCTCTTTGCGAGCCATGAAGTCGCCGCGCTCGAACAGCCATGATTCGCGAGGCTCGGGCGCAAAATCAGCAAAAGCGAAAGCTGTCGGAAGAGTGACCGGCTTTTGGCTTGCTTTCGCCTTTACCGCCGCATCCAACTCAGACCACTTTAATTGTTGTTCGTCGGTTAGGGCTAAAACATACTCGCGGTCTTCGATCGTCAGTACTTTCTTGAATTTGTCGCGCAGCTTCTTGGCGTTCGGATCGTCGGGCTGGTCGATCAAGGTGTTTTTTTCCTCGTCCGAAATCGACAACTTAGCCACCTTCTTCGCGAGCACTTCGCGGGCAATTGGCTTGCGGGCTTCCTGCAACCACGTGGACCTCGCCTTTTCGACAAGGTCGAATTCGCGCTGCCACGCCTCGATCGCTGCTCGATGGGAAATCACTTCCGCAGGTGTCGCTAGGGGAACTTCCTTGCGATCACCGCTGTTAAAAGCAGACATCATTCGGTAGTAATCTCGAGTGGGTAGAGGATCGTATTTGTGATCATGGCAGCGCGCACAGGCCAATGTCAGTCCCAGGAATGCTTGGGCGGTTGTCGATACCATGTCATCCAGTTCGTTGGCACGATTGCGAAGTTTCTCCTCTTTCATAGGTACGTTGAGGATGGTGCTATTGCCCGCCACAATGAATCCGGTGGCAGCTATTGCCCGCGGATTGTCGGGCGCAAGCTCATCGCCGGCTAGTTGCCAGCGCACGAACGTGTTGTAGGGTAGGTCCTCGTTGAGCGATTCAATAACGAAGTCGCGATAGTAAAACGCGTTGGGTCGATCCGCGTCACCTTCCATTCCATTACTGTCCGCGTAGCGCGCCACATCGAGCCAATGCCGGGCCCATCGTTCACCATAATGTGGCGAGGCCAGAAGTTGATCGACCAAAACGGCCCAGGCATCCGGACTCGCGATGAGCGCCTGTGGGTCGATCTCAATACCCAGCCGCTCTTCTTTTAGTAGAGCTCCGTGTTGCTTAAGATCCGGAGGCAGGCCGATTACGTCAAGGTAAAGTCGCCGGATGAGAGTTCGAGCATCGGCAGGCTTGGCGGGTGTCAGCCCTTTCGATGCTTGTGTTTTCCTTACAAACAGGTCCACCGGAGTCCGCACCCAAGCTTGGTCGGCAACCTCTGGCAGCGCGACGATCTGCCGGGGTCGAAACGACCAGTGATTTCGGTCTTCATCCGTGACGACCATCTCAGATCGAATCGGCGGCACAGGGTCGGCATCGGGCCAGTTCGCCCCGGCGTCAATCCATTTTTTTAACAGATCGATTTGTTCATTCGTCAGCCGATCACCTTCCGGCGGCATGCGTTCATTTTCGTCCGCGGAGGTGATCAACTCGAGCAAGCGGCTTTCAGCACTCTGGCCAGGTTTGATGGCGGGTTCGCCCGAATCGCCGCCCTGCAGGGCCGTTGCTTTCAGATCGAGACGCAGTCCGCCTTTTTGCTTTTCCGGCCCGTGACATTTCACACACTTGTCGACAAGCAACGGTTGAATGACGTTCCGATACTCAGAATCAATTGTAGTTGACTGTGCGGGTTCTATCGCAGTCTGACCGAACGCGTCACGCGAAGGTTGGCACGCAAAGCTCAAATAAAATACAACTGCTGGCAAGAACCAACTTGATTTCAATGGCATCATCGAGTCGCTTTTGGTATCGACATTAGCGTCTTTGTGAACGGAGTTTAAGTCATCACGGATTGACCAAGTTGTTTGGCGTGCCCGGAATAAGTTCGTTGTCGGCGTCCGTCGGTGACTTGACTAGACAGAGCAATGCGCACAGGTCAATAAACTCCTGTTCGGTCATTTGTTCTTCGAGACCATCCGGCATGAGACTTTTTTCACTTACTTTGACCTGTTCGATGTCCTTCGATTTGTCGAACTCGAGCACTTTTCCCCCTTGCACTTTTAACCGAAGAAACCGGTCGTCATCGGCAACGACAAGACCGGCGACCACTTCCCCGTCGACCGTCAGAACCGTGCGCGCTTGGAAGGCATTGCCGATGACTAGGCTCGGGTCGAGTATGTTGGAGACAAGTTGATCGAGGTTGCCGCGGCCGTTGTTGGTAATGCTCGGACCAACTTCTAATCCCGCACCATGCAGTTGATGACACTGAGCACACACGCGGTTGAAAACAAGTTGTCCGCGTGCAACGCTCCCTTGAGACTCGGTACCTTGCGAATTTTTACCGCGCAGCAGTTGAACGCGTTTTTGGACTAGTCTCTGTCGCTCTTCGTTGTCGCTTTCGCGAATGCGGCCCCACACCGATTCGATGGCGGCAGTCAAGGCTGCGTTGCCGGAACTTTGCCATTTGCGAAGTTGATTCGTGTTGACCAGTTCTTTGTTAACAACGCCTGCCTTAATAGCCACAACCAGTTTGAGCATGGTGGACGCTTGGGCGGACAGCGGTTCGATCGCCGTAAATTGTTGTTCGCGAGGCAGTTTGCTCCACTGATCGAGGATCACAGTGGCAGCTCGATTGCGATCGGTGGTCAAAGCGGTCTGCATGACGATGGGCAACGACTTGGACGGCTGGCCGAGGTTGGCTGAAAGGTAATCGAACGCGGCCTCCGAATCGACCGCAAACCAAGCTCGCACCAACAACTCAAGGCTCTCCGATTCTCCTTTTTCTATGGCAGATCGGAGCGTCTGCCGAGTCGTTTGGTTAGACTTATCGACGAGCACCAGCCCAGCCAAACTGACTCCAAATCGCGGGTCGGATTCGGATGCAAGCGTTTGTTCCAAAAGCTCTTTGAGTGGTGCAAGGGCTTCGGCCAGTTCTGTCTGCTGGTCGCGTTCTAGGGCGACGGCGAGCGATTTTGAGAGGGTGGTGGCGGCTGATTTAGGGTTGGATTTCCACAGGAGTTTAACGATCTTGATCGAACCCCCAAGACTGGAAACTGGCTTGGCGGGCGCTTCCTGTGCTCTCGCAACTTGCCACATGCAGACAAGCAAACCAAGCCCGACCAGGATGGGCTTGGCATTCCATGGCGAACAAGTGGTCGCGCTTGTCCGAGCAGGTTTTTTTCCCTTTGGGGGCAACACGATTTCAGGGTGTTTTTGTCGTTGCCCGGGTGGGGCAAAACCCTGTGAGAATCCCTCTGGAAATCCCTCTGGAAATCCCTCTGGAAATCCCTGTGCGGACCGGCCGTTAGCTTGCGTCATGATTACTTTGCGTCTTGGAGTTTTTCGGAGACGCGAGGCAGCATCTCGGCTAAGCCGGGCGAAGTCTCAATATTGATGTTCTCGACCAGCGAAAGCAAACGCTCGGCATCAGCGGGTAAGTGAGGATGCAAGTTTTGCCAGACGATATGCGGGATAAGCGGATCGTCTCCACAATGGGCGAGTACGTCGAGCCAAATTTTGAGCGCGTCGGCGTGCTTTAATTTCTTGGCAGCGATAGCCACCTGCAATTGAACATCGCGAGCAGGATCTTTAACCAGATCGCTAACCAGCTTTGCAAGCGGTTCGTTGTCACTCAGTAGTGAGCCGGTTGCGCGGACACCCCAGGCTCGCACGACGTCATCTTTTTGGTGCAGTAATTTGTTCGCGAATTCTGGCGCTACCGCTTCGCCGCTCATCAATGCCCAGATCGCATGCATACGATGCTTGTGGTTCGCTCCGGAGTCCAGCGCGATCGATTCCAATTGCGGCACGACCCCGGCGCACGCCTTTTCGCCCAGCAATCGTTGAGCGGTCTCACGCACATAGATGTTAGCGTCGCCGAGATACTTTACCAATTGGCCAGGTGTGGCTTTATCGAGCGCGACCGGCTTGGGGCGGCCGGTGGCTTCGTGAACAACGCGATACAATCGACCATGGCCCCGATCCACGCCTTCTGGATCGGCACTGGCATCTTGATAACAGTGATAACGATCGTACCAATCGAGCACGTACAAGCAACCATCGGGTCCAACTTTTTGAACAACGGGCATGAACCAGACATCATTGGCGCTCAAGAAGTCCGGTTCACCGGTTCCTTGGTAGGTCGACTGATTGCGTTCTAGGCGATCGACGTTCAGGCAATTGCCGTGGATGTTCCCCATGATGAGCCGATCGCGATACTCGGCGGGATAGGCGGCCGAGTCGAAGTAGGTGATGCCGCAATAAGCGGCCATCTGATGCTTGTGTTTGACGATCGAATCAATCTTCCACGTATGCGGCGGATAGGGGCCACCTTGACGAAGATAATAACCCGATTCAGTCAAGTGCCATAAGTGATCGATGACACAGGCACTGATGAATGCGCTGCCGTTGGGATCAAATGTCACGCCCCAAGGGTTGCTGGTTCCTTCACAAAATAGTTCAAACTTGCGAGTGCGAGGATTAATGCGAAACAGCGCGCAAGTGAACTCATGCACTTTGCCTTGCGATTCGACTTTACAAGCGTTGAAGACGCCATTGAGTCCATAGAGCCAACCGTCGGGTCCCCAAGTCAAACTGTTCGGCAACTCGTGAGTATCGAAGCGACCGAAGCCGGTGGCCACGACTTCCGTTTTGTCGGCTTTGTCGTCACCGTTTGTGTCCTGGACAAAAAGAATGTCAGGCGCGTTAGCGATCCAGACGCCGCCATAACCGACTGCGATGCCAGAGGGAATATTGAGACCTTCGGCGAAGATTTTGACGCTGTCGATTTTGCCGTCAGCGTTGGTGTCTTCGAGGATTTTGATGCGATCGCGACCTGGGCCTGGTTCGTGGCGCGGGTACTCGAAGCTTTCGGTGACCCAGATGCGACCTCGTTCGTCAAAAGCCATCGCGACGGGATTCATGATGTCTGGTTCGGCGGCGACCAATTCGACCCGAAATCCTTCGGGCACCTGCATCTTCTTGATCGCCTCGGCAGGCGAAAGCGGTGGTCCTGGCGGTTTCGATTGAGTGCGCGGGATCGCGATTTTTCCTTCCTGGGCTGCTAAAAAGGGTGTTGTATGGATCAGCAAAAGGAGGGCAGCGAAGATGCACTGGGGCTTTGAAAGCGGCATGAATAGGCTCCAGACAGAGATTGAGAGTGGTGATGTTGGGTGGGCCGGCGAAGCCAAGCTTGGCACTGAAACTCGGGGGTTGGTCAACTCTGGCTGGATTATGAGTCCCGCAAGCTCGACATTCAACCTTGCGAAGGGCATAATAGCGGACAGTGTTCTGACTGAAGGTTGGCCGAAGTTAGTTTAGCTGATTCGTGTTTGAATTCGAGTCGGCTAGATTCTTAACTCGCTGTCGGCGTACTCCAACGCGACTCGCTGGTTGCTTGCGCCATTAGCATAGCGCGAAATGATTCTTGTTCTTTGAGGATCCAAATATGTACCGTCCATTGCTGCTCACCGGTTTTTTAATCGCTCCGCTGCTCACTGCATTCAGCGGATGTGGCGGTAGTCCTGAAGTTGTTCAGACAGCACCGCCTCCACCCGTGTCGGCCGCTGCCAGCGGTAGCGGCAGCGGGAGCCAAGCGAGTGCAATGACGCCACCCTCGGAAGAAGTTTCCAGCGACCCCAGTAATGGCGGCGGTGCCATGATGGGTGACAATGCCGGTGGTCCGCCGATATTTGACATGAATCAAGGGTCCGGATCGGGAGGGCCGCCGGGTATGGCCGGTATGTCATCCAGTGGCAATCCCGAAATGCCTCAGTTCAATATGAATCAAGGACCGGGCTCGGGAGGGCCACCGGGGATGGCCGGCATGGCCATGAGTGGATCTTCCGACTATTCGATGGGTGGTGCGGGTGGGATGGCGAACATGAACATGGGTGCCATGGGCGGCGGCGCGAACATGGGCATGGGCGGCATGGGTATGGGTATGGATGGTATGGGTGGCATGATGGGTGCCGGCGGGCAATTAGCTCCGCTAGAGGATCCAGCTCCGGACGAAGATGCCGATTACTTAACCAAAGGTCGCTATGCGTTCTCAATTGGCAAGGAGAAAGAAGCACTTGAATATGCGCGTGCTTTTGCCATCGCTTCACCAGAAGGGGCTGATGTCTTGCAAAAGTCGAAGTGGTTTTCCGCAGGTCTGCGCCCTGTGACTACCACACGTTTTGCTGTGGGAGTTGTGCTCGAAGCTCCGGCCTCAATGACCGATTTCAAGCCGATTGGTTCAAAACAATTGCAGAGCGCTGGCGGTGGTGGCGGAAGTGGTCGCGAAAGCATGATGATGGGAGGGCCTGGTAGCGCTGCCCAAAATAAGAATGCGAAAATTAAAGAACATGCGCTCTATGATCTTACGGGCAGCTTTGGTGAAGCAGTCGTGGCTGGATTTCAAGAGCGCTGGGCGGCTGGAAACTTCGGTACTGTTTACAATGATGTGGAAAAATTTGTTCCCAAGACACCGGTTGGAAACAATGGCATGGGAATGGGTGGAATGGGCATGGGTGCTATGCGCGGCGGACCTCCAGGCGGCATGGGTGCCGAAGGTATGGCGGGCATGGGTGGCATGGGGATGGGTGGCATGGGGATGTCGGGCGATGGCCAAACGGCATCGCGAGAGCGAATCATGCCAGGTTCGGTTGTGGTCCCAGGTATGGTTTACCTTGGAACCAGCGAAAAACAGGCGGACTTGATGAAGAAAGCCGAAGATCGCGGAGTGGATTTAGTATTTCTCTTCGACGTGAAAGTTTCGCCACCCAACCGACTTAATGGAATCGTCCAGAATGAAGCCAAGGTTCGCGTGGTTTCGTTGAAGGGCGATCCATTGGCTCGGTCGAACGAACTGTTGAATACCGAAGTTGAGCGCGCGTTGATGCGTGCTTCCGGCGATGACGAAGTCGCGAAAGCAACCGATAAATTCATGGCTCAGTTTGATAGCAAGGTCAAATTGTCGGATATGCCTGCTCTCAAACCGGAACATGCGAAAGCTCGCTTGGTTCAAGTGCTCTCGAACACCAAATTAAGCAAACTTGAAAAACTGTTTGAAGCGGCACTTTATCACTCGATGAATTTGATTACGGACGACGAAAAACTTACGGCCTGCTTGATCGTTATGGAAGGCAGCGAAGGTGAATCACTCGCCAATGGTCGCCCAGAGGACAAGCAAGCGGTGCTGGATACGCTGCTGCCAAACTTTAAGTAGCAGATCAGAAAATCACTGCATTGAACCATTCAGCCCTCGACTGTCGAGGGCTGTTTCTCTTTAGCCGAGGATAATTGTATGTCGGAAGGTCCTTCGAACCCTTACGCCCCAACTTCATCGACGTTTGGGACCGAATTGCCGGTTCCGATGGACAACGCCACCCGTGCAAAGCTCGACGCGATCATCAAGGACGCCAATCAGTTTTGGATCGCAATTCTGTTATGTATTTTCTGTTCTGGCATTGGCAGTTTGATTATCGGCATTTGGTATTGCGTGCGATTGGTGCAATGGAATGCGATGGCTAGGACCCATCCGTTGCTCATGGCCGCAAATTCGCCTCCTACGAGTATTGCCGGGACGTTTCAGCGAGCGAAGGTCAAGCTGATTTTGGGATTAGTATTTGGAGCGGTGATGCTAGCTCTGTTGTTCGCGTACATCGGGCTGTTGTTCATCGCCAGTGCTAGTAAAATCAGCATGTAGAAGGATAATGCAATTGCGATCGATAAGGCGAAGTTTGTTTAGCTTGTTGCAGGCGACCATCGTTGTACTTGGTTGCGTGGACATGGGCGAAGTCGATGCATGTGCGCAAGAGCCGGGCTCCAGCGATGGGGCGGTGATTCGCGATGCGTTTCAGCCACCGGAACCATGGCGTGATAAGTTCGGAAACTATCGTTCTCCCTTGCTGGGCAATGATGGCCGGATGGCGACATCGGAGGGTGACTGGAAACTCCGGCGCAGCGAGCTGTTATCCGATTGGCACGCATTGATGGGCACTTGGCCGGCACTGATTACCGAGCCGAAGTTGGAGGTGCTCGAAGAACAGCGGCGCGAGAATTTTAGGCAACTCAAAGTCCGCTTTCTTTGGACGCCCAATGAGTTGACCACTGGCTATCTGTTGATTCCCGATGGCGAGGGGAAGCGGCCAGCGGTGTTGACGGTTTACTACGAGCCGGAAACATCGATTGGATTGGACAAAGAGGGTCGCGACTTTGGTTTGCAATTAGCCAGGCGCGGCTTTGTCGTATTGTCGCTTGGAACGACGGAAGCGACTGAGGCCAAGACATTTTCCCTCTATTATCCTTCGATCGAAAATGCCCAGGTGCAGCCCCTATCGATGCTCGCCTATGCGGCCGCGAATGCCTGGTACGTGTTGGCGGCGAGACCCGAAGTCGATACAGAACGCATTGGAGTAGTTGGTCATTCGTTCGGTGGCAAGTGGGCGATGTTTGCGAGTTGTTTGTTTGACAAGTTCGCGGCTGCCGCTTGGTCGGATCCCGGCATTGTTTTCGACAACAGCCGTCCGAGTATCAACTACTGGGAACCTTGGTACCTCGGATATCATCCTCAGCCCTGGAGAACGCGTGGCTTGATCACAACCGAAAATCCCGCCCAGGGCATCTATCCAAAACTGATGGCTGACGGACGCGACCTTCACGAGCTACACGCGTTAATGGCCCCGCGCCCGTTCCTCGTTTCCGGCGGGAGCGAGGATCCGCCGCAACGCTGGGAAGCCCTGAATCACACGATCGCCGTAAACAAGTTGCTAGGCTTCGAACATCGGGTCGGCATGACCAATCGACCACTGCACGACCCCAATGAAGAATCAAACGAAGTCGTTTACCGTTTCTTTGCGTATTTTTTAGGATCGAAGAAATGAGTGTCGACGGATTGTCCTCAATCGTTTTGTGGTCTGGGTAAGTGAGGACCGTGGGTCACTCTTGCCGAGCTTTTTATACCCCACAAGTATGTTTCAAATCGCTGCCCTGCCAGCTTGTCTGGCATGAAGCCAAGGTTGGCAAGCTAGACACAGAATTGTGTCTACAATAGATCCTTAATTCCCACCCAAATTCCGCTGAGGTTCCTATGCAAATCCGCAACTTGATATTCTCGATGATCGCTTTCTGTGTGCCAGCGTCGCTTGCATGTGCTCAGACGGACGCGCCGTTTGCCAAAATCAACGGCGAGGGCCCCGACTGGAAGACGCTCGGTGAGGCGGACTTTGTGATGGTCAACGGCAAAGAGGACACCTGGACCTGGGAGGGCTCGTTGGTCAAGTGCACTGGCAAACCGGTCGGCGTGACGCGATCCCGAAAGCCATACAAGAATTTTGAGTTGGTCGCGAATTGGCGACATCTCTCGAAAGGTGGCAACTCAGGAATATTCATCTGGGCGCCTGAAAGCGTTTTGAAAGATTTGCCATTGGGCCGCTTACCGGGAGCCGGTATCGAAGTGCAAGTGCTCGACGAAGGTTACACCGAGCAATACGAGAAATCCTCTGGCAAGAAAGCGGATTGGTTCACAACGCATGGCGATGTATTTCCAGTCGGCGCCTCGAAGATGGTACCCTTTCCGCCTGTGGCACCGGACGGCTCGCGCAGTTTCCCTCGCGAGAACCGCAGCAAAGCTACACCAGAGTGGAATCATTATTACGTCCGTTGCATCAATGGCGAAGTGCGACTGTGGGTGAACGGCAGCGAAGTTTCAGGCGGCAAGCAGTGTTCGCCCTCAGAGGGCTTTCTATGCCTCGAATCCGAAGGCGCGCCAGTAGAATTTAAAGAGATTCGTTTGCGCGAATTGCCTTAAGGTAGCCGCCAGTGGCACAGGGATGGTCACTGTATCAGTAGTGTTTGACTGTGGTTGGTTAACAGGACTGAGCGAGCCGAAAAGTCCTGAACATGGTAAGTCAATCCTTGGATGACCACGCCGTCTAAGACGCTAGAGGCAGACGGCTCAGGTGCAGCAAGCTGATCGGTTGGTCGCGAGAGTCGCAAACGTACTCGTCGGCCTTCAACTTCGATCAGGGCAGTACCGTGATCGCTATCGGTCATGACCATCGCTTTCAGTTTGAGCACAGGCGGCGACAAGCGCTCTTGGACCACAGGGCTGGCGGATGGCAACGCTTCGATAGGAGCCGGTTGATCGCGATACAAACGTTCAAGTATCTGAGCGCTCGGGACGGTAGGGTCTTGCGCGAAACTGAAATTGCATAGCGTTATCATGAGAAAAGAAATCATAGATCTCATTTAAAATTGCCTCCAGCGCTCATCAGCGCCATAAAGAATGCGATGTATACGTAGCCCACGATGCCACCTGCGACGACAATGACCGCGGGTTCAACGAGTTGGCTCATGCGTTTGATTTTGGATTTGAGTTCGGTGTCGCAGAACTGTGCAACTTCGTTGAGCGTTGCATCGAGGTGACCCGTCCGCTCGGCGATCGCCACCATACTTGATAAGACTGGCGAGAATCCCTCGCGGGCGGCTAAGGTGGGCGCCAAGGCCTTGCCTCGAATGATCGAATCCGCAGCGATTTTTAACAGGCTCGCAAGAAAACGATTGGTTTGTAGCCGCCGTGCAATTTCAACCGCTTCGACGAGCTTAATGCCGCTGCTCACCATCACTGACAGAGAATTTGCCAGCGCTGCAGTTCCGGATAATCGCAGCACATTTCCAATCACGGGAAGACGCAACAACCACCGATCAATCCATAAGCGTCCGGGTGGCCACTTCGTAAGAAATATCATGCCGACGATCAGTGCAACCAGCGCCACGCAAACGGCCCCGCCATTGATTTGAAACCATTGTGCGAAATCAACTAACGACTGAGTCATGCGCGGTAGTTTGCGCCCCATCGCGCCCAGGAATTTTTGTAGTTCTGGAATAACGGCGAATGTCAGGTAAGCTGCAATTACAAGGGCAGCGATGGCTACTATGGCTGGGTAGGTCAGCGCAACGCTTACTTCCGTAATCGCCGTGCGACGCTGGGTCATGTACTTGGCTGATTGTTCAAGTACATGTTCAAGATTTCCGGTCTGCTCTCCAACGCTGACCAACTGCACAACGATCGGCGGAAACACGCGCTGTTCTTCGAGGGCGACAGCTAAAGAAGCACCCTTGGCGACGCGCTTGTGAATGGTTTCCAATATTGCCGCGAACGCAGCCAATTCCGTTTGCGCTTGCAGGGACTTCAGGGCGCTGAGCAAATTCAGCCCGCTGCGGAGCATGATGGACAACTGTCGCAGCGCAAATTCGACATCGCGGGAGCGGACTGGCATCCATCGACGTGGGCTTAACTCACCCCACAGCGAAACGAATGGTTCCGGTAATGCTTCGAGGCTAACCAGTTGCATACCTTGCGCGTGTAAGATGGTCTTCAGGCCGGAAGCGGAATCGGCAGCCAGTTCACCGCGAGCGATTCGTCCGATTCGATCTCGGGCTAGGTAGGAGTAGTTCGTCATGGTCACCACAGTGTTACAGCGTTCGTGACTTCAGCCACGGTGGTCGTGCCGTCGAGGATTTTAGCGACGCCGTCATCAAGCAGCAGCGATACGTTACGAGATCTTGCGTCCTGCAAGAGTTCATCCTCATTCGCGCCGCCCGCGATCAGCTTCGCCATCGCTTCGCTGCTTTCCAGCATCTCAAACAACGCGACACGACCTGTATAACCTCGGCCAGCGCACATCACGCAACCGGCTGCGTCGAATACGCTGCAAGATTCGAGCGCTGGCTGCCGCAGGGCGAATACTTCGGCGGCAGTGATTGCACGTGGTCGACGGCAATGGGAGCATAACTTGCGCACTAACCGCTGAGCGACTGACAATCTCAGTGTCGCCGCGATCAGAAACGGCTCAACGCCCATGTCCTTCAGTCGTGTGACAACTCCGGTGGCCGTATTGGTGTGCACGGTGCTAAAGACTAGGTGCCCGGTCAATGAAGCTTTCACTGCCGTTTCGGCTGTTTCGGCGTCGCGAATCTCGCCGATCATCACCACATCTGGATCATGACGCAGAACGCTGCGCAGGGCTTTCGAGAAATTGACTTTGTCAGCCGAGTCGACTTCGACTTGAGAGGCACCTTGGATTTCATACTCGATGGGGTCTTCGATTGTAATTACATTGCCGCCGCGCGTTTTGAGTAGCTGTTCGATTGCGACGTAAAGTGTGGTCGATTTGCCGCTGCCAGTTGGTCCTGTGAGCAGCACCAAGCCGTGCGGCCGAGCGGTCGCAGAGCTAAAGGTGAGCAGATCCTTAGGTCGCATGCCCAACGCTTGCAGCGAGAGTTTCGCAGCGTGCGATGTTAGTAATCGCAGGGTCATGCGTTCGCCATAACGCGTCGGCAAGGTCGCCACGCGAATATCGATCGAGTTACGTGAACTACTAAACCGTGAGGTGATGCGACCGTCCTGAGCAGCTCGTTTTTCCGCGATATCCATTCCGGCCAGCACTTTCAGGCGGCTGATAACCAGCGGCTGAATCGAAAGCGGCAATTCACGGTAGAGTTCCAGCAACCCGTCGACTCGCAATTGAACTGCGAGTGAAGTGGCATTAGGCACTAAGTGAATATCGGAGGCGCCTCGTAGAATGGCAGCTTGCAGTAGCTCATCACAAGCCGTTACCGCGTCATCGCCTTCGCTACGAGGCTCTCCAGAACGTACGCTTAGCTCCGTGCCATTCATCGAGGGGCTATCGTAAACGCGTGCGAGCGCGCGACGCAACGACTCAAGACTGACTTCCAGCAACGTGAAATCGCACTTCAGATAACCTCGCAGCGCTTTATGAGTTTGGGAATCAATTGAGCGGGCGCAAGCCACAAGCACTACGTCATCGAGTTTGCATAGCGGTAACACTCGCTTTCGCAGAGCGTAGGCCGCTGGGACGCGTAGCGCCCAGGTCGGATCGATGCGGACATCGTCCAAATCCAACGTTGCCAAAGTCTGTGCTTTGGGTTCGGCGATTGCAGCCATGAATGAGAGTGCCCCTAAACCGCGATGGTTAAGATCCAGATGCGAATGTCGGTGTGAACGTCGGAGTCTTCCATCTCCAACGACACGGTGAAAATGCCAAGCGGGGCGGCTTGTATTTCACATAAGGCGCTTTGAATATCCTGAAAGCGTCCACGCAGAGTAACTCGCATTTCGCGTCGATCGAGTGAGTCCGTTTCATCGCCGGCGGCTCCACCGAGCAGCATGGCGATTGGCTTGAGTGATTCCGAAAACGTAGCGCTATGATCCTGGTCTGCGACTGGCGAACTGCTGCTGCACTCTAAACCGTGTCGGTTGAGCAGAGCGAGCGTTTCGGCCATCAGCAGCGCTGGCGAGGTTGAATGCAGGAATTCGTGGCGTAAATCGGTGCGCCGCGAAACGAGGTGTGAACCAGTTTTTTTCGAGTCACTCAGTTGTTCATTTAGGGACTGAATGGCAGTTTCCGTTTCTGCCAATTTTTCTGCGAGCAGTTGAGAGTTCGATCGGCGCGAGCCGACAATTTCCATCTTGTGCAACTTTGTCCGCTCCGCCTTCAGAGTTCGCTGTAGCGGACCATAAAATGCCACGCTATAGGCCAGCAGTACACTCAGGGCGGGCCCGCCGATTGAGAACATTCGTTTACCAAGCGCTGGACGCGGGCTCATGGCTCTGTCCCCCGCGCGAGATCAGTGGATGCAACGATTGCAATTTGCGCCGGCGTGCTCGAAGAGATTTCTGGATTTACAACGGGCTCGTCCGGCTTCAACTTTGCCTTCAACACAATCTGAAACGCAACCAGGTTGTGGGGCGACACGGCAGTGGTCGCAGGGGCTGTTCTCCAACCACTTCCGTTGAGCGCCAACTCAAGACGACCTGCAAAGCCATTGGCCGCAGCCTGATCCAGTGCCAGTCCGTGAACCACAGTTTGCACCGAATGCGATTCGATTTTCTTGACCCAGCAGTTTGCTGCCGCCGATGCGGCGAGGGCATCGATTAATGTGGACCACCGACGATTGTGTAGTGAGTGCGTTGCGCCAGCCAGTTGCAATTGCCGCTCAACGGTCTGGCGGACACTTTGTGCTTTGACCACTTCTTGACGAAGCTGGACTACGGAAGCCTCTGCATTTTTGAGTGCGGCCTCGGTCGCCTCTTGTTGACTGTGCTGTTTTTCGAGCCGCTCGATCGCTTGAGTCGTGGCGGCAAGGCACTGCTCTGACTGCCAGTGCCACCATCCACAGCCACCAGCGGCCAGGAGAGCGAGTGAGGCAGACAAGGCGATGGGTTGGGCGTTGGATAACGCTTCAGCTTGGGCCATCATCAACATTGGAAACTTGGGACGAAGGGTCAGGCATGCCGTCCAATCCGTTGCCAGCGTTGCCATCGCGACTTCGGTGAATTCAGTTTTCTCGCGCCAGGGGCGAAGCAGCTCTTGGACTCCTTCAACGGATAGATTCTTGGCCGCTGCTAACTGCGCCACAATCGGATGCGCAATGCCATGTAATCGTGTGCCAGCCATCCGCAACGTGTGCGATAACTCGCGCAGCTGCGCATTGGCCACTTGCGTTACGCACCATTGGCCATCCTCGTTGCGTTCATCCAGGTCGTGAATCTTGAAAGCGATCGTTCGCGAATCAAATGCGGACAGCCCCGATTCGACTTCGGCCTCGAGGGCAAGAGCTTGGTTGATCTCATTCTCTTTGGCGATCGTTGCCACATCGGCTGGTACACTCAGCACATCGGTCCAAAACTCGGGACTCACAACTGTCACATGAGTGGGACGACGCGTTCCCAGTTTGAGAGTGCGCAACACTTCCGATTGGATCGAATCGTAATCGCAACTCGGCTGGGTCCAGATTTGCTTGACGCTCAGTCGCCTTTTGCCAGTCAAATCAATACGTGCCAACACCTGTCTGGTGATAAGCAGTATTGTGTGGCGGTGTGTGAACATGATTGGCAGTCCGATTAACGGAGCTCCATTTCAATACGCACATCGGTGGCAGGATGTGCCATTGAATAATGCAAGAAGCTCTTCTTGATTATCGACTCTCCCACATCGAGCACGTCGTCACCGTCGATGTCGTTCCACAGTATGGCGCGCGCTGCAAATGCTCCGCTGAGTGTGTTCGCCCGGCGGTGTTCGAATGTGCCAGAATTGGGAACGACGAGCATCTGTTCGGCGATCGCGCCGCTGGTTCCGCCCGTCGCATTGACTCCATAGAACAGGACGCCAAGCTGCTCAGTACCCGTCGGGCTCGGATCGATGCGAGAACCATTCAACCCATCGATCGAGAACAAGCGGAAGGTGACGTCGCCGGTGTAATCGCGTACTTGGATAGTAACCGTCAAATCGGCTCGATAGCCATCCTCCGGAGCAAGAGAATCACCGTCGGACCCCAGCGAAATAATGTCTAAATTGCCTGAGGTTGCCAGCAAAGTCGGTTCCGCACCCCAGCCATCGAGAACTCCGCTAAGTCCCACGCCATGGTGCATATAAGGGCCGTTCCAGCCGCTTGAAAGCGAGACATCGTTGATGGCATCGCGGTCCGAATCGAACAACTGGAGCGAATGCGCAACCAGTGCAACAGGGCGAACTTGCAGTGCATCGACGTCACTGGGCAATGTGCCCGTGTCGCCAATAAAGCTGGCCGAGCGCGAAGTCGCGCCGACGGTGACGCCAACGGTTGCCAGGCGTAATTCGTTCAACACTGTTTGCGTCGACTCGTAACGAGCTTGATCGGCTATCGGTTCCAGGGAGCGCACAGCGACCGTCGATAGTACGGCCAAAATTCCCAGCACGACGACCAATTCCAGGAGCGTTAATGCTTGCCGTAGAAATGGCTTAGCGTAGCATGAGTGCGACATATAAGTCATCTCCGGTGCTACTGGTTGTTAGAGCCGACGTGGCAGTGCTTGAAGGAATGTCGATGATGCCATTCGGTCCGGCAGAGACGATGCGAACATCTTTGAGGTTGCTGCCGGCGTTTACATACTGGACCACCAACGATTGATTCCAGCCATCGATGAGATTCGGTCCACCGAGTGCAGCCGAGTCCGCGGTCGATACTGCCATGTAGGGGCCGTTCCAACCGCTGCGAGAATTCGGATCGAATTGTACAGCCGTGCTGTTGGTCACAGGGTTTAAGAACAGCCAAGCGAGACTGAAACGTTGCGCTTCGGTGGCGACCGTGGTTACACCGTTTAGTGCAACGAACTTGGTGTCATGCCAATATTGCAGCATGGCTTCGCGAGCCTCGACCAAGGTCGCACGAGTTGCGGTTTCTGTGGCGACGGAAAGATTGTCGGAACACAGTGGCAGGACAAGACCGCTGAGGGCGACCAAGATGCTGAGGACAATGATCAATTCGATCAGAGTGAATGCTGTGCGAGTTTTCATGATCGTCGTGACCCTCTCGCTGGTGGTGATGCCCCTAATGCGAGATGGCTAGCCGAGTTGTCCTCGACTAGCCAATCGCGATGTTGCTTACTATAAGGCTTAGTTGCTCGATGTAACTTGGAAGTAACCACTAAGTTCGCTGCTCAGTCCGAGCCCATCGGGAGCAATCACTCCGACAAATTTGGCACGATTGAGCGCTCCGCCAGGCAGTGCAGTTCCGTCGGTGATTTGGAAGACGGCGATGAATCGAGCGTAGGTAGTATCCGGGTTGGTCGTTGAATTGCGTGGGAAATGAACCGGAGCATCGACCACTGTCTTGCCGTTCATGTCGCAGAGCGCACCAACACCCAAGAGTACGTACTTGCCGGCAACTCCCGTTGTCTCCAATCCAAGCGCCTGTTGAGCGACTGCTGTTGGACCCTTAAGTTTATCTCCGATTGCCAAGGTAGTAGCCGTCGGCAGAGCAAAGGTCGCGTCATCTAGAGTGTGTAACCCAACCGAGGTAATGCCCGCTGTGGAGAGTGTTGCGAGTGTTGCAGCCGTGAGCGTCACGTCAGCGCTGGCTGTACCAAGTGCAGCGGTTAGCGTATTGAGATCATCGCCACCAGCCAGGCCTCCACCGAGGCCATCGTCCATCATCAAACTATCGAAGTGGTTGGGATAGCTCATGTACTGTGCTTCGTAGCGCTGGATCGCCCCGGCAACTTCGCTAATGTTCACAGCCGAGGTGCTGCGATTCGTGCGAGCAATCATGTCAGTAACTGCCGGAATTAAGACACCCGCCAAACCAACGAGGATCGTCAAGACGACAATCAGTTCAACCAGTGTGAACGCACCGCGATTGACGAGCCGCTTAACCGTACGGTTCCTCATAGCAACATCATTTTTCTTCATAGCAACATCTCTTTCTCGGGTCCTTGATACCCCAAAATCATCATGGATACTGAAAGCAGTAAGTTTTCGATTGTTCACGTGGGTGTTCCTTTTGTGCAATCCAAAAACTCTAGCCCATCGTTATGCGCCTGCTGAACTTTTCAACTGAAAAATATCAATAATTCTCAAGGTGACTCCCTTGGAACGACCGGAAACACGCCAATGATGGCAATCGTATCGGTTATAAGAATTGATAGCGAAGCCTTGAGCCTGCCTGCGCTGTTAGAAAGTGTAGAACGGTTGTCCCGAACCGTTCTGCCGAAGGGCTACGCACCAAAGTCCACGTTGATTTGTCAAATGGAGAAATACGTTCAAGTGAACCGGCGAGGTGCTCGGAACGATGTGAGGACAATCGTTCTACAATGCTTGCCACCCCAAAATAAGTTTGGATGAAGCTCATGTGGCGGGATGGCGCCATTAGCTAAACCGAGTTAAGCCGCAAAGTCGGCGCAGTCGATACAACTTGACATGGTGCGTCCTAGATCAACCTTGCGCGGACTCGTTCAACAATGTCGTCGAACTTAGAACTACATCGAAAGCTGCTTTGGCTAGCGTTCGCTGTATTATTTCTGAGTCCACGGTCGGCCTTGGCTCAGATCAGGGCACTCTCCTACGGTATCAACGACAAACCCATCCCTCCCTCAGTCGTTATCCAAGCCTCCGCCCAGCGTGCAGCGCGAGTTGAAACGGGCGACGACTCCGAAGATCTGAAATCAGCCTCACTGCATCTTAGTGACCTTCCGCCAGATCGCTCTTCGAAGAATCTCGAGCACAACCAGCGGGAGATAGTACCCGCCGGCGAAATTATGCCCTTGGGCGGCGATAAGCGGATGGAAACGATCGAGTTCTCCGACATCTCGCTAGCAGAAGCGATGCGATTATTCGCCGAACAATCTGGCTTGAACGTCATCACGTCTGCCGAAGCCGGTAAGACGATGCTGACTGTGTACTTGAAGAATGTCACAGCGATTAATGCGCTGGAAGCGATTGTGAAGGCGAATGGTTTGTTTTATCGCGTCGAACCGAATTCGGGCATCGTGCGCATTGCAACCCTCAAAGAATACGAAAAAGACTTGTCCAGTTTCCGCGAAGAGCAAACACGGGTCTTTACGCTTTTGTATCCCAATCCGACGGCGGTCGCACAAGTCATACAACAGGTCTTTGGCGACCGAGTGCAGCTTAGTCGCGCCGATGCGGACGTTGAAGACTTGATCGACCTTTCGCGTCGATTTAGTCGTTTTGATTTAGTAGCCGGGCGTTCGTTGGGCCTGGGTGGTACAGGCAGTACAGGCGGTGCAAACCAGTCCAATGGACAATCCAATTCCAGCAGTGGTTTCGGTGGCGGGATTGGCCGGTCGGGTTCACAGGCTGGGTTAGGCGCGGCGGGCGCAAATGGAGCAGGCTTCGGCAATCAAAATCAGCCGGTTCGGAACACGACGCAGCGTACCGGTCGCGATGCCGAAGCCCTAAGCAATATGTCTGCCGAAGAAATACAAAAACTTGAAAATCAACTGGCTCAAGACGGGAAACTCAACGATGTCACTCAAGCGGATCTGATGCAGCGCCGCGCAGCGACCATTTATGTCTCAACGATACGCCGCAACAATCAAGTCATCGTGCGGACCGGTGATACGCGCTCGATGGAGCAAATCGCGGCGCTGGTAACGCAGTTGGATGTGCCAACGCCCACGGTGCTGTTGGAAGTCAAAGTCCTGCGCGTGATCCTGGCCGACGGTTTCAACTCGGCCTTCGAGTACTTTGGTGGCAGTGGCAAGGCGGCGTCAGCGATGTCGGACGGATCGCTTTCGCCCGCATTTCAAGGAGCCAGTACCGTCGCACGCAGCCTCGGCGACGGATTGGGCGTTTCGGGGGGAGTCCCCGGCGCACTGACGTTTCAGATGGTCGACAAGAACTTTCGCGTGCGGATGCAATTGCTGCAAAGTAAGAATTGCGTTACCGCGCTGGCGACTCCTTTGATCCTCACTGCGAACAATGAAGTCAGCCGCATTTTCGTGGGCGATACGCTGCCCTTCACCGTGGGATTCACTCCATCGCAAGTACTCAGCAGTGTCGGCGCGGTCAACGGCGCAGTCGCGGCGACACCGATCACGGAACTCCGAGACGTGGGGCAATCGCTATTGATTACGCCGAATATCAACGCCGATCGAACAGTCACTCTACGCGTCGTCGAAGAAAACTCGGAACGTGTGCTCGGAGGTTCTTCGATTCCAGTACCAGCATCGACGGGTTCGGGCGTAACCAATATCAGCGTGGATACAGTCCGCCGCCGCACAATCAGCGGCACGGTGGTTGCACAGGACGGCATGGCAGTCGCGCTTGGCGGCATGATCGAAGAAAGTGTCAGCGATGCGCGCGATCAAGTGCCTGTCCTCGGCAACATACCTGGGCTTGGCGTCTTGTTTCGTCGACAAGCCTCCCACCGGTCACGCAGTGAGTTGGTCGTCATTGTGCGACCGTATGTATTTAATACTCCAAGCGAATCAGCGGCCACCAGTGAATTTATGTTAGGCGAACTCAGTACCCATCCGAACAGTCCCACCGCCACGGGAACAATGAACTTGAAACTGCCCTGCCGCGTCACGCGTTCGGATGCTGAATGCAGCCAGCGAGCGAAATTGTTCCACTTGCACAACAGCGCCCAGGCGGTCAACTGAGAAGGTCTTTCAGAGCTAATCATGCGTAAACTCAATCGAACAATGCTAGTCCTCGCACTGTCGGTACATGTTTGCGGTTGTTCGATGTTGACCGACCGCCTCTCGTCCACGTCCCTCTTGCGGCATGTAACTGGTTTGAGCTCGGGCAATGGCAGGGATGGCGAGAGTGAAATAATTGAGAGGAACAAAGTTGCCAATCCGCCCGCTCGGACCATCCGCTTCGACGGTCACGAAATTGTGCTGGGTGATGCTGAATCGCAAGTATTTGATACGGATAAACTGCTCGCGATGCTCGAACCGTTGGTAGCCGCTGGGCGTTTTCAGACTGCGGCCAAGTTGGTCGAGCGCCATCGCGAGTCCAGTGAACGCTTGCTGGCCGAACGTTGGGCAACGTCCGCGGATGATTCCGTGGTGAAACTGGTCGCCAGCGTGCTTAGCAAACGATCGACCAAACCAGAATGGAATTGGAATTCGTTATTGAAGTTTGCCAAGGAACAGCCCAACGCGGCAAAAAACTATCTGGAGTTGCGAAACGAGTTTGCCATTGAAATGCAAACGAGCGATCCGAGCAGCGAACGAGCTACGCAGTTGCAGCAAGCCGCCCAGAGAGTCGGACATCCTTTGGTGCGAATCGATTCGTTGCGTCTGCTAGGATTGCGCGAGTTGGTGGCGGATCGCAATGCATGGGCCGAATCGCTGTGTCGCCAAGCCGTCGCTGTGGCAACCAAGGCGGGCAATCCACTGCTGGCATCCGAGTTGTTGCTGATGGTCGCCGAGTCCGCGCGACGAAGTGAGCAAAACGCGCTAGCAACCGAATCTTGGACCCAAGCCGTTATCTCGCATTTATCGTCTTGCAAACGCGAGCAACCGATCGATGTCAGTTTCTGGTTGTTGGCCGAGCATATTCGTCCCGAATCGTTAACCTGGCCTGCGGAATTGACGGACGCGATTGGCGTCCACGCCGCAGCCATCGGCTGTTCACTCAATGGCAGCCCCGAGATGATCTTGTGGGCCAGTATCGCGCAGGCACAATTCGATCGCGACGAGATGCAGATGGCATTGGTGAATTTCAAGAAAGCTGAAACGTTGGTTGAAGGCGACGATGTCATGTGGTTGCGAATCGCTCAATCAAAATGTCTTGCCGGCATGGGCCAAGCACCCGCCGCAGCTGCAATTCTGAGCGGCCCCGCCACGAGTAGCAACCAAGCCATTGCCGCCGCTGCCACAGCCGCGATGGGCAGTATTAAGTTGCAGTCGGGCGCCTATCAACAAGGCGCCCAGTTGCTTCACAAAGCCCTCACGCAATCAGCCGCCAGCGCGTGGCCCAGCAAGAATCAATCGCTCGCCGATTTAGCGCTCGCCCAGTTGATCATCGGCGACACGGAGCCCGGGTTGGCTGCCCTGCACGACGCGCAAATCCAACTCGAAAAATCGGGCGATAGGTCACTTTTGGTCCAGTCGCTTGAAAACGAACTGCGTCTGCTCGAGCACGAACATCGCGACTCCGAAGTTACCGCTATCCAATCACGCATTACGCAACTCGAACGGCTGTGACCCGTGGCTAACCCGGATTATTCATAGTCCTGATCAATATTTTACGTAAACGAATATCACGCGACGAGTTACGTCGAAATTTGAAAAGACAGGCTGTCGTAGCTACGTTCGCCAGAACGTGGCTGTAACTCAAATCGGTTCACCACGTTATGGCGAACGTAGCTACGCGCCAATAATAATCCAGTCTAGCGCCGACGGCTCACTGGACCGCTAATGCAAGAGGAGCGGAGTACCAATGCCTCAGCCACGCGAGTGGTGCACCAGGTGCTTCAACTCGCCCAGCAACAGCTTATCCACCGCCAAACGAATCGCATTGTTCGATCCCGGCAGGCAGAATACTAGAGTCGTCCCCGCACGGCCCGCAAAGGCGCGGCTGAGCATTGATGCGGCTCCGATCTCTTGATAACTGAGCATCCGAAACAACTCACCGAAACCCGGCAAGGGAAC
>JANLQO010000467.1:0-4327 GCA_031367855.1 Planctomycetia bacterium
GTACAGTTTTCAACAGGTTGACACTGCTAGTTAGTGGCGGGTTGTTGGCTTTGCTCGCCCCAGCGTGCGCGGCGGATGAAAATCAACTGACCCGATCGGAGTCGCTAAGCGGTTGGCACTTGCTATTCGATGGTCAATCGCCTGATAATTTTCGCAACTACAAGAAAGACGGAATTTCCAGTGGATGGAAAGTCATTGACGGTGCTTTGGTGCGCGAGACCAACGGTGCGGGCGATTTGATCACCAAGAAGAAGTACAAGTTCTTTGAGCTATCCCTTGAGTACAACATCTCTGAAGGTGGGAATAGTGGTCTGATGTTTCATGTGACGGAAGAGAATCCGCAACCGTGGCACAGCGGTCCAGAGATACAGATACAAGACAACGTGGCAGGTCACGATCCCCAAAAATCGGGTTGGTTGTATCAGCTTTACAAACCGACAACGCCTCCTGACCTCGACGCGACACGACCGGCTGGGCAATGGAACCAGTTGTTTGTGCGCATCAGTCCGACTCAAAGTGAAGTGTCGGTAAACGGTGAGCTGTATTACAAGTTTAAGCTGGGTGATGATAATTGGAACAAAGCGGTCGCGAAAAGCAAATTTGCGGCCTTCCCTGGATTCGGTGCAGCGGGTGAAGGCCATATCTGTTTGCAAGATCATGGCAACTTAGTCTCCTTTCGCAACATCAAGATCCGAGAAGTGGCCAACGATGGCTCGGTTCAGCAGCCCATCGATGGTAAACTGAACCTACGCGGTACGCTGGCGTTTCCAAAGCTGAAGTGGCAGGGTTGGGAAGCGATTGATGAAGATGGCAACATTAACAAGCCCCTCCGAATTCTCGAGTTGACCTATGCAAAAGAGGACGGGAATCGCCTCTTTGCACTCGACCAACGCGGCATGATTTTTTCTTTTGAGAATCGACCTGACGTTGAGGAATCAACGTTGTTCTTGAATTTCCAAGAAAAGGTCACTCGCTGGTTTGACCAGGGCGCGAATGAGCAAGGCATGTTGGGCTTGGCGATGCATCCGAAGTTTAAGGACAATGGCCAATTCTTCGTGTGTTACACCCAACGCGACAATCATCACTCAATCGTCTCTCGCTTTCACGTTTCGAAAGCGGATCCCAAGGTAGCCGATCCCAATTCGGAAGAGATTCTACTAGATGTCGCACAGCCCTATCAGAACCATAACGGCGGAGCGATCGAGTTCGGACCCGATGGTTACTTGTATATCGCTTTAGGTGACGGCGGCTTGCGAAACGACCCCAACGAGAATGGACAGGATCGTCGTCAACTGCTCGGTTCGATTCTCCGGATCGATGTCGATTCCAAAGCCAAAGGCTTGCCATACGGAATTCCTGCCGATAATCCATTCGTCAACGCTGAAGGGTTGCGCCCAGAGATTTTCGCTCACGGATTGCGTAATCCTTGGAGAATTGCATTTGACAAAAAGACGGGCTTGCTGTGGTGCAGCGATGTGGGCCAAGAGTTGTGGGAAGAAGTGAATGTAATCGAAAAAGGTGGGAACTATGGTTGGAGCACGCGGGAAGGAACACACCCGTTCGGCAATCGCAAACCTGTCGAAGGTGTCGGACCGCTGCTTCCACCCATTTGGGAATACGATCACAGCGTCGGCGAATCGATTACCGGTGGGCGCGTCTACAATTCGAACCGCGTACCGCAACTCGCTGGCAAGTACCTCTACGCCGACTACGTCATGGGAAGTATCTGGGCTCTGACTTATGACCAAAGCACTGGTCAAACGACTCGCAATGAACAAGTGATCGAAAAAGGAATTCCAGTGCTTGCATTCGGCGAAGATCAGCAAGGTGAAGTGTATTACATGATCGACAGCGCACGCGGTAAGAGTATCTATCGCTTTGAAGCAGCCGAATGATCAGCTGGTTGAGTAACGAAGCCATTTTTCAATTCAACAAAGATTGACCCTCGATCAATGCAATCAGACACTGCTGATGTATCGCTGACGGATTTCCAAGCAAAGATCCGCGACATGTACTTTGAAAAGGACCTGCTGCGCGGCATCGACGGTACCTTCATGTGGTTGATTGAAGAAGTTGGCGAACTGGCGACTGCCCTACGTCAGGGAACTCAACAAGAGAAATGCGAAGAGTTCGCTGACGTGCTTGCTTGGTTGGCCACGATTGCAAACGTGGCTGGTGTTGATCTTGGCAAAGCCATCCAGGACAAATATGGCACCGGTTGCCCAGGTTGTCGACGCTTGGTTTGCACATGCCCCATCGAAGAAAAGCCTTAGTCGAGCGAATTGCCAAGGCACCAGGAAACGTATTCAGTTGCGTTCGCAGTGCACAGTTACGTCCTCATTGCTCAGCTACGTCGAGTTTGACTACGACGGTCGTCTCCTCGCCGCCCTTGAGATCAATGCTCTGGACTTTTTTTCGGTCAGCTTCGCTACTCGGGTTGGGATGCACTCTTAAATCGTATTTACCCGGTGGCACGCCATCGAATTTTACGGTGTTTTCAGCATCCACTTTTGCGCTGCCGCTCCACGAGCCGATTTTCTCACCACCTTCAGGGGTTAGATTGGCTATGTACTCTAGTTTTCCACGATCGCGCGAGAATTCAACTCGCACAATAATCGCGGCAGCTTTTGACATGCGCAACTCCACTAGGTCACCGGGGATCGTGACGGGTTGACCCAGCCCTGGGAAAAATAAATCGTTCCGATGTCCCGTGAGTCTGGCAGTGCCGTGTGGGACATCTTTGAATTGAAACTCGCCTGCGGAATTGCTTTTCTGAAAGACCTCTTCGAGAGTTTCGTAGCGGCCACCATCGACTGAAAGCAAGTCGCGAAGCACAACCGAAACGTCTGCCAGGGGTTGGCCTGTGTCGTTAACTACACGACCTTTTATGCTACCTTGCAATGACAGGACTGTAGCCATAGATTCCCAGCCCGGTTGTCGATCATAGTGCACGTGACCAGCTATACGTGAAGCGTATCCCTCGCACTGCGCGACTATGCGGCACCACTTTTCACCAAAACTCTTTATGGCCCAATGACCGTGTTCGTCGGTGTCGAGGCTTTTCACAAGTTGATAGTCATAACCACCGGTCTTTTTTGGAATGATCTCTTCCACGCGAATTTTGGCTTGGAGTGGTTTATTGGGCCCGGCTGAGACATTGCCTTCGAGCACGCGTCCATCGCTGAGCTGAAATCCGTGAGCCTCCAGGCGGTTGTCGATCACTTCCAGGCCTTCAGGAACTTGCACCTCGGACCATCGCAGCGCCGCCGTATGGACGGTAATTGTCGCTATGGGAACTGTGTGGTCATGTGGGATCGCCGAAATACCAGCGGGCAATTCCTTTTGCATTTTCCAGCGGTCTTCTTGCCAGACAGAAAAAGACCAATCGATCTTGGTATTGCGATCACCTCGTTTTGTACCATTGGGATCTAGCCAAAAGCTGTAACCAAGTCCGTCGAGCACTACCAATCGCTTCTTCGGGCCTTCGATTTTAGCAAACAATTTCAAGACATCATTGATCGCCGCTACATCTCCTTTGCATTCCGAATGCCACTCGCCTCCGCCAAACGGCGGACCAACCCACCAGGCGGTACGGCCCTTGTGATTAAAGATCTCTGCCGCTCCCTTTGGCCAACCTGGATCGTTGATCGGCGTATTGCCCTCGCCACCTTCGATGAGTGCAAAAGCAGAACTCGTACAAATACTCAGAAAAGCAATCATCCACATGCATGTGTAGCTGCATTTCAACAGGTGTCGCATCGTCCGTCCTCCCTTATTCAGATTATTGACTGCTCAATAACAAAGCCGACGCCGATTTTGCGGACTTAGTTCCAAGAAAGCGGAAAATTGGCCACTCAAGCAACCTAAACTGGGTAACTTACTTGCGGCTCCGTATGAAGCCGTTGAGGGAACTAAGAAAGCGATCAACGACCCATTTCGTAGGTTCGATTCCAGCGGAAACGCGCACGGTTGATGCCGAAATTCCAAGCTGTGCAAGCTGAGTGGCGCTTAGGCTTCGATGGCTCGTCGACCCAGGGTGCGAAAGAGTCGTGCAGACGTCGCCCAGTGACGGTACGAAAGCGATCTCAGGTTGCAACACGTCGAAAAGTTGCTCGACGGACATGCGATCCTTGCGTAATTCAAAGGACAGCATCCAACCGAACGTGCCCGCGAATTGTTGGGCAGCGAGCGTATGCTGCGGATGCATGCTGAGCCCCGGGTAGTCGACACGCTCGACCAATTCACAAGACGCAAGTGCACTGGCAAGAGCGAGTGCATTTTCAGCGGCGCGTTCGATGCGCAGAGCTAGCGTCATAAGTCCACGATG
>JANLQO010000492.1:0-15004 GCA_031367855.1 Planctomycetia bacterium
CCCTTGTACTTCATGCCGCGATACTTGCCGCAGGCGCATTCCCAGTCCTTTTCTGGCCCGAAGATACGCTCGCAAAACAAACCGTCTTTTTCGGGACGATAAGTTCGATAGTTAATCGTCTCAGGCTTTTTTACTTCGCCATAAGACCAACTGCGGATATCCTGCGGACGTGCCAGGCTAATTCTTACGGAAGTGAAATCGTTTACGCGATCGTAACTGGTTTCAGCTGTCGACATATACCGCTGCTCCTAGGTTTTTGGGTGGCATCTCAGCGAGTTCAGCTTCAAACAGAGCTAATCTCCGGCTGGATACCCGGCTTCAAGTGCGTTCGAGTGTCGAATGTGTTTGCAACGGAGCGAATGGAATTGATATTCGCAGCAGTGATAGCTCCCCGAATCACCGCTGCGCGCCGCCCTCCAGCGGCATCAATTAGATTTTTCGTTTCTCAAGACGCATGTTCAGTCCCAATCCACGAATTTCGTTTGTCAACACGTCAAAGCTCGCAGGTGTGCCGGCTTCGAGAGTGTTTTCTCCTTTGACCATCGATTCGTAGATCTTGGTTCGACCTTCCACGTCATCGCTCTTCACGGTCAACAACTCCTGGAGAATGTAAGCGGCACCATAAGCTTCGAGTGCCCACACTTCCATCTCACCAAAGCGCTGTCCACCGAACCGAGCCTTACCCCCCAGCGGTTGCTGAGTAATCAGTGAGTAAGGGCCCGTGCTGCGCGCATGCACCTTGTCGTCGACCAAATGGTGCAACTTCAACATATAGATGTAGCCCACGGTGGTTTCCTGCTCCATCGGAGCTCCCGTGCGACCGTCGACCAAACGCACTTTACCGTGTTTCGGCAATCCAGCTTCAGCCAAACAATCATTGATGACCGATTCGGTAGCTCCATCGAACACCGGCGTGATCGATTGGAAGCCGAGCTTAGCACCGGCCCAACCCAAGTGAGTTTCCAAAATTTGGCCCACGTTCATACGGCTAGGAACACCCAGCGGATTGAGCAGGATTTGCAAGGGTGTACCGTCCGGTAGGATGGGCATATCCTCGATCGGTAAAACCTTCGAGATCACCCCTTTGTTACCGTGGCGACCGGCCATCTTGTCACCCACGCTGATAACGCGTTTGGTGGCAATGTAGACTTTGACCATCTGCAACACGCCGCTGCGAAGTTCATCACCGCGCTTCATGCTGTTGAGCTTCCGATCACGATCATCGATCGCTTCTTCGACTGCTGTCCAGAACTGCTTGTGAACTTTGCGAAGTTCCGAATGATGCTTGTCATCCAACTTGTTCATCAACCGCGACAAATTAAATGTCTGAGCATGTTCAGCGATATACTTGGGATCTTGACCGCCCGACAACGGCGAACCGTCATCATCCTTCAGCTTCGTTCCAAGCGCCTTTTCAGCTTCTTCGACGAACGCCGCAAACGTCGCAGCAATCAGCGTGTTGCCCTCTGTCTCGATGTCCTTCAGTTGCTTTTCGAAGACCTTTCGCTCGTCATCCGACAAGCTCATTCGCCGACTGAATTTCTGAGTATCGATGACGATACCTTCAATGCCCGACGGGACCTCTAGCGAATCGTTTTTAACGTCTTCACCGGCGCGACCAAAAATCGCGTGCAGCAGTTTTTCTTCTGGCGTCAACTCAGTCTTGCTCTTGGGCGAGACCTTACCCACCAAAATGTCTCCAGGACGGACGTAGGTTCCGACCTGCACGATACCGCTCTCATCGAGATTGCGCAGAGCTTTTTCGCTGACGTTGGGAATGTCTCGCGTGAACTCTTCGCGACCCAGCTTGGTTTCGCGAATTTCCACGTCGAAGTCTTCAATGTGGATCGACGTATACGTGTCAGCTCGCACCAACTCTTCACTGATGATGATCGCATCTTCGTAGTTGTAACCGTCGAACGACATGAAGCCGACCAACACGTTACGACCAAGAGCCAATTCGCCTAAATAAGTAGCTGCACCGTCAGCGATGATCTGGCCCTTTTCGACCTTGTCACCAATATTGACGATCGGATGCTGATTCAAACAAGTTCGTTCGTTTAAGCCCTGGTACTTTTGCATCGGATAAGTATCGGGACCGATGTCAATGCGGAGCGCATCGCAGTAGGTCACCTTGCCCGAACGGCGAGCCCTCACCACCATCGCGCTATTCTTGGCAACTTCTCTTTCCAAGCCAGTGCCCACGATCGGCGGCTCGGTCACCAACAATGGCACCGCTTGGCGCTGCATGTTGGAACCCATCAAGGCGCGGTTCGCATCGTCATGCTCAAGGAACGGAATCAAACCAGCGGACACACCCACCATTTGGCTAGGGGCGATGTCCATGTATTCGACTTCCTCGGGCTGGACGATTTCAAAGTCAGCGCGGTAGCGAGCAATCATGTTCGGACCCGAAACTAAAGCCCCGTCTTTAACTTCGGTATCGGCCGGGCAAATGTAAACATTGCCTTCTTGATCGGCGCGCAACCATTCAACCTGATCGGTCAACTTGCCTTTGGCGATCTTGCGATAGGGCGTGATCAAAAATCCGTACTCATCGACTCCGGCGTAAATAGCCAGCGAGCTGATCAGTCCAATGTTCGTTCCTTCAGGCGTCTCAATAGGGCAGATACGACCGTAGTGCGAGATGTGCACGTCGCGGACTTCGAAGCCCGCGCGTTTACGATTCAATCCACCTGGGCCCAGCGCTGACAAGCGACGTTCGTGAGTCAATTGGCTGAGCGGATTCGTCTGGTCGACCACCTGAGACAGCTCACCACGACCAAAGAAGTACTCGATCGCGGCACTAATGCTCTTGGGGTTAACCAAACTGCGAGGCGACATTTCATCAGCCTCTTTCAAACTCATACGCTCTTGTACGGTTCGACGAAGCTTCAGGAATCCCTTCCTCAGTTCTTCACAAGCCAATTCGTCAATCGTCCGCAAACGGCGATTACCTAGATGATCGATGTCGTCAAACTGAGCGCCCGAATCTGGATCATAGAGATTGATCATGTACTTAATCGAAGCGATCAAGTCGTCAGCCTTCAGCGTCATTTCGGATTCAGGCACGTCGGTTCCCAGCTTGCGATTCAAGCGGAAGCGACCGACGCGGCCCAATCGATAGCGATTCGCATCGAAGAACTTTTCGTGGAATAGCAAGCGTGCTTTTTCTAGTTGCGGTGGGTTACCCGGACGCAGCCGCTGATAGATCCGCAGCAACGCTTCTTCATGGCTGTTCGTATTATCTTCCGCCAGCGCATTGACGATCAACGGCGACTTGGGAGACTCCATCACTTCGATGGTGCCAATTCCCGAGGTGCAAATCGTCTCGGCCAGCTCCTTGGTGATCTTGTGCCCAGCCTCGAGAATGATTTCGCCTGAACGCTCGGAATCGCTCGGGTAAACAACATCATCGACCGCAACTTTGTTTTCCAATTTCGCGGCACTGCGACCGTCCACAACCTTTTCCACACTGGTCGTATAGAAAGCACGCAGCAAGTCGCTATCGGAACTCAGCCCAGCACTCATCGCCCGCAGCAAAGTCATTACCGAGAACTTGCCGCTTTGATCGATACGAACGCTCAACGAGTCTTTCTTCGTGACGTTGACTTCAATCCAGCTACCACGTTCCGGAATCACACGGCAGCTCGGCAATTTGCGGTCGCTGGTTCCGTCTTGATCTTCAACGAAGTCAACGCCTGGGCTGCGGTGCAATTGGCTGACCACCACCCGCTCGGCACCATTGATGATGAACTCCCCACCGCCTAGCATGATAGGAATATCGCCGAGGTAAACTTCCTCCTCGATCGGTTGCTCGCGGTTCAGCCTCAACCAAACCTTCATCGGCTTGCCGTACGTCAATCGCAATTGACGGCATTCGTCAGGCGTATAGCGAGGCTTGCCGAGTTCGTAGCGCAGATATTCAAGCGAGACCGTCTTGTCGTAGCTCTCAACAGGAAAAATTTCCTTGAAGACGCTTTCCAAGCCTTGGTTCTTGCGTTTCTCTGGCGCGAGATCTTCCTGCAAGAAAGCTTCGTAGCTTCTGGTTTGCAGTTCAGTTAGATTGGGGATTTCTAAGGCATCCAAACCGGTACCGAATACACGAATCGAAGTCGGTTTCAGTCGTCTTTGCGAGGAAGTGGCCATTGACGAAGTGTTCTCCTAAAGGAACCACGTTAAAGAATCAGAATCGCCCCTACAAATGCAGCACCCAAGGTGCTCAACGTATGTAGGCACCATCAAAAGACTACGGCGCAGCGGTATCGGCGTCCTGACACGTACCGCGCCGGATAGGGAAAAATAGCAGGGAAGGAGCGAACTGGCCGACATGCACGGGGATCAATATAACGCAGCTCGCCCAAGCTGGCAAACCCAGTCTAGGCAAGCTGATGCGAGTTTTTTTCAAAGTCGAACGTATCTTGACCGACCTAATAAAGGCCAGCCTGCGTCAGTGCGCACCACTTCCTAGAGGCGCAGTTAAAGCGGCGAGGCGGTTTTAAGACTGCTTGCTCCCTGCCAAAACCGTACTTTCCGTACGATTTGCAATCACCCGCACCCATCTTGAGGGGTTTTCGCCGCATACCAGACAACCTAGAAACGCTACTTTAGTTCAACGGTGGCGCCAGCTTCTTCCAATTCCTTCTTGATCTTGGCGGCGTCATCCTTCGAAGCGCCTTCCTTGATCTTGGCTGGGCAGCTCTCAACGAGCTTCTTGGAGTCCATCAGCGAAGCGCCTGTCAGGTTCTTAACCACCTTAACGACGTTCAGCTTGTTCTCCCCGAAACCGGTTAGAACCACGTCAAACTCAGTCTGCTCAGCCACCACTGCAGGACCAGCGTCGCTCGGAGCGGCCATCATTACCGCCCCACCAGCGGCAGCCTTGATGCCATGTTCGTTCTCAAGGTAATCGCTCAGCTCCTTGGCTTGCTTCAGGGTCAAACCGACAATGGACTCGCCGAGTTGCTTGATATCGTCTGCGTATGCTGTTTCGGACATGGTTATGGAAACCCTTCTCTAAAGTTACTAAACGTTTGTATGGATCAACTTCTAAAACTGGGCTGAATTCGAAAAAGGGTCTGACCCGCTCCCAATCGCCCGCGACCAATCAAAATCAATATTCGAACAAGCGGTTTACTCCCGCAGCTATTGGGTGCAAAAATTCGCACTGCCACAGTCGTTCCGCAGAACAATTGCGACTATGCCTCACCCTCCTTATTCTCAATCAGTGTCTTAACTTGGCCAGCCAAGTTGGATCCACCACTCAAAATCTGGCTAACCAAATTCGCTCCTGGGCTCAGGATTTGACCCACCAACATGGAGATCTGCTCCGCTCGGCTCGGCCATTTGCTGATCGCCAGAACCTGGTCGGGTGTCAATGCGTCGCCGTCCATGACGCCGCCCTTGAGTTCAAACTTGGCGAACTCTTTGGACTTGACGATGTCAGCCACTTCTTTAGCCAAGCTAACAAAGTCCTCGCAACCCCAAATCATTGCCAGCGAACCGGCTTGATTGTTGAACATCGGGCGAAGCGAAGTGCCATCAGTGGCCCGGGCCGCCATGCTGGTTTTAATTACCAGCATGTTGATTCCCTTGGAACGCAATTTCTTGCGAATGCCGTAGGTCGCAGCCGAATCCATCCCGATCACATTGACCAGGACCGCATCCGCGACGCCTTCAAGCCGATTTTTTATGTCACCTGTCACCAGGTTCTTTACGTACTTACTCATTACACATTCCGCTCAAATTAAGATCGAACTGAAGATCCCTATGGACTACGCTGCAATTCGCACACTCGGTGACATCGTCGCACACAACGCAACGCTTTTGATGTAAGTTCCGCGACAGGCGTTCGGCTTGAGGCTATTCACAAATTGAATGAAGGCTTCAACGTTTTCAATCAACTTGCTGGGCTCGAAGCTCAACTTGCCAACGATCGCGTGAAGGTTCGAACCTTTGTCGTTGCGAAACTCAACCTTACCGGCCTTATACTCTTTGACGACTCGGGCGATTTCGGCAGTAACAGTACCCGATCGAGGCGAAGGCATCAATCCGCGTGGACCCAAAACTTTACCCAACGGCCCGACTAGGCCCATCATGTCAGGTGCCGCAATACAGACATCGAAGTCGGTCCAACCCTCTTTGATTCTCTTTGCCAGCTCGTCTTGGCCAACATGGTCGGCGCCCGCCTCGGTCGCCACCGTAGCCAAGTCACCCTTGGCGAATACCACAATGCGTTGGGTTTTGCCGATGCCGTGGGGGAGTACGACCGATCCGCGCACCAACTGGTCCGCTTGGGCCGGGTCGATCCCTAAGTGCATGTGGATCTCAACGGACTGATCGAACTTCCGCGCCGGGAAATCCTTCAGAATTTTGATCGCATCAGCCAAGGGCATGATGTTCTTGCCAGGGGCTTTCGCAAGCATGGCTTTCATTATTTTAGTTGGTTTGACCATAGTTTAACCCTCCACTACCTCCAAGCCCATGCTGCGTGCGGTGCCTTCAATCATGCGAGCTGCATGTTCCAGGTCGCGAGCGTTCAGATCCGCCATTTTCTTCTTGCAGATCTCTTGGATCTGCGCGTGCGTAACTTTACCAACCTTCTTCTTGTTGGGCTCGCCAGAACCACTAGCAATGCCAGCAGCCTGCTTGAGAAGCGAAGCAGCCGGAGGGCTCTTGGTAATGAACTCGAAGCTGCGATCCGAGTACACCGTTACCACCACTGGAATCGGAGTACCATTGAATTCCCGAGTCCGCTCATTGAATTGAGACACGAACTGACCGAGATTAATACCATATCTACCAAGCGACGTACCAACCGGCGGCGCTGGAGTGGCTGAACCACCCGGCACCTGGAACTTGGCTTGTCCCACCATTTGCTTTGCCATAGGAGAAATTCACTCCGATAAACTCTAAAAGCCTCGCGTTATTAGCGCCAGAGGCGGTTACTCGTAACATGTCAATCCGCCCTGGCACCAAGCAGCCATCTAGCCACTCCATCCCACAGCGATCAAATCGAAACTAAACGGCTTCGATTTGCCAGTGATCAAGCTCAACAGGCGTGCTGCGTCCGAAGATACTGATGATCACCGTTACGCGACCATTCGCTTCGTCCACTTTTTCAACTTCGCCTTCCAGGTTTTGAAAGTACCCTTCCTTGCAGCGCACTCGGTCTCCAGACCGGAATGGGATCGCTGTTTTAAGGGCTTTCTCGCCTTCCTCTTCGTCAGGGCGTGCCGACTTGACAACCCGCTCGACTTCGTGCGGATCCATCGGAGTCGGTTTGCCATTGGAGCCGGTGAAATCACCAACCCCAGGTGTCTCCCTAACCAAGAACCAAGTGTCATCATTGATGGCCATATAAGCCATCAAGTAACCTGGGTAGAGCTTCCGCTTGACAACGCGGCGAGTACCGGTTCGTGTGAAGGTAACCACGTCTTCTGTCGGAATAATAATATCCCCAAAGAACGCTTCCATGGCACCAAGCTTGATGCGCTTTAGCAGCGCATCGCGAATACTATCTTCGCGATTGAATGCAACCTTGATGATATACCAATCCATGACGATTGGACCATCAATGGCCGCGACTTTCTTTTCAGCTTCACTCACTTAAGCACCCCCACGCCAGTACTGGCGACCGCGGTAAAAGTTCCGAAGAAACGCCTACCGCTGCATCTCCTGGCTAGGAAGAAATTGCAACACATGGACCCGTTTCAACGCCGACCCTGGGAGATCACTTGATCCCCAGCGCCGTGAAAACGAGTTGCCACACCAAATCGTAAACAAATAATATTGCAGACAAGAACAAGATCGTAAAGATCACCACGATCGATGCCCGAATCAACTCGCGCTGAGTCGGCCAAGAGACCTTGTTCAATTCCGCTTCGACTGATATCAAAAAATCAGCAAATTTAGGCCAATTAACCAAGCGATAGCCGAACCAAATCCCAACCGCACCTAGTGCGACCGCCACGAGATAGCTCAACCAGCCGCCCACCGCAGGCAACAAATCAGTAATGTAAGGATGCAGAAACAGCATGTGGAATCTCCACATCGCAACTGCAACCACCAACCAAATCGCCAAACACGTAAACTGCCGCACCATGCGACCTTGATTACGCTTGTAGACCCCCGATGCAAACATTTCTTGCAACAGAGGCCGATTCGGCATTAAGGAGTCTCCCGAGGCCATTTACTGCTCCGCTCCTGCGATTCCTTCGCATGACTACTTTTCAAAACTCAATTCACAAGGCAGGGGCGGAGGGACTCGAACCCCCAACTTGCGGTTTTGGAAACCGCTGCTCTGCCAATTGAACTACGCCCCTTCACGCTGCTTGACTTCAGCATCAAACAGCCACAGAAACCAACGACCCACAAGTCCAGGGATCCTGCGGCTTTCGATATCCTACACACTACTGAGCGATTGAACACATGGGCCAAGCCCACACGTGCAATCGCCAGTTCATTCAAGCAAAACGATGCTTCAGGCGAGCCAACCGGCACTGCCTACGCAAGGATCTTGGTCACAACACCCGATCCAACCGTCTTGCCACCTTCACGAATCGCGAACCGAACACCATCGTCCATCGCAATCGGCTTCTGCAGCTCAACTTCAACTTTGACGTTGTCGCCAGGCATGCACATTTCAGCGTCAACAAGCTTTGTCGACCCCGTTACGTCCGTTGTGCGGAAGTAGAACTGAGGTCGATAACCGCTAAAGAACGGCGTGTGACGACCGCCCTCATCCTTGCTCAAGCAATAAATCTCTGCTTCGAACTTGGTGTGCGGAGTGATCGAACCTGGCTTAGCCAAAACCTGGCCACGCTCAATATCTTCACGCTTCATACCGCGGAGCACACAACCGACGTTCTCACCAGCTTTTGCCTCTTTCATTTCCTTGCGGAACATCTCAACACCGGTGACGGTCGTCTTGGTCGGCATTTCTTTCAAGCCGATCAACTCAACTTCTTCACCCACCTTGATAATACCGCGCTCCACACGACCCGTCGCAACAGTTCCGCGACCTTCGATGCTAAACACGTCTTCGATAGCCATCAAGAACGGCTTGTCCTCTTCACGCGTGGGCTGTGGAATGTAGGCGTCAACCGCATCCAGCAACTCCGTAATGCACTTGCTAGCCGCAGGGTCGGCTGGGTTATTGTAAGCCGCCAACGCGTTGCCCTTAACAATGGGCACATCGTCGCCAGGGAAACCATATTTAGTCAGCAATTCACGAATTTCGAGCTCAACCAACTCGAGCAATTCGGCGTCGTCAACCAAGTCAACCTTATTCAGGAACACCACGAGCGCAGGCACGTCCACTTGGCGTGCGAGCAGAACGTGCTCCTTGGTTTGCGGCATCGGACCGTCAGCGGCACTCACCACCAAAATCGCCCCATCCATCTGAGCGGCACCGGTGATCATGTTCTTAATGAAGTCGGCGTGCCCCGGGCAGTCGATGTGAGCGTAGTGACGATTCGCTGTTTCGTACTCAACGTGCGAAACCGCGATCGTTACCGTCTTAGTGGCATCGCGAACAGTACCGCCCTTAGCGATTTCGGAGTAGGCTTTCGCCTTCGCCAAACCCTTAGCAGCCTGAACAGCCAGCAATGCGCCGGTCGTGGTTGTTTTACCGTGGTCAATGTGACCGATGGTACCGACATTGCAGTGCGGTTTTTTACGCTCAAATACCTCTTTGGCCATTGTAAGTTACACCTAACAAACAAAAAACTTTGTGACTCCGTGAGCGAAGCCCACGCGGACCATGACAAAAACAACTTGCCTTACGGCTTTTTTTGAGTTCTTGCGAACCCTTTTCAACTGCGAACCAACTCAGCAACCAACCCTGCGAGGCCCCTTGGCCCGCCAGCGTAAACTGGCAGCAAGAGCTGCTGATGGGACTTGAACCCATGACCTCTTCATTACCAATGAAGTGCTCTACCACTGAGCTACAGCAGCCTCACAAAAGCGGGTGAAGGGAATCGAACCCTCGTATTCAGCTTGGAAGGCTGCTGCTCTACCATTGAGCTACACCCGCCTATCAATTACCTGCAGCCACCGCCCCTTGGACGGCGCTTCAAGCTTTCACTTCAGCGACTATCAGCCCGCCTCGTAAGCACACGTAAAATAACGTGCACCCCAAAAGACCAGGTCGACTTTCCCTAACAGTTTGCCACCGAGGCACCCGTTCGCCAATGGGAGGTACAGGATTCGAACCTGTGTAACCGAAGTAACGGATTTACAATCCGTCCCCTTTAACCACTCGGGCAACCTCCCGGACCTTTCCTTTTTCGTCGTATTCCTCCGCAAAAACGTCGACAGTTGCCTGTCGACGTCCCTACAGGAGCCAGCGGAGGGACTTGAACCCCCGACCGGCTGATTACAAATCAGCAGCTCTACCACTGAGCTACGCTGGCCGACGTTTCCGGGAAACGCAATAGTGTATCGACCCACCGTCCTGCCGCAAGGTGAAATTGCACCTCTGCAACTGGTTTTGGACCTAATTTAACGCACTCTTTCGCACCGATCAGACACACAGCTCGCCGCCGATGTTCAGCTACAACCCGATTCTGTTCCCGCGCAAGCGTCCCCAAATCTTATAACGAGCCAGAAGTGTACCGACACTCGCTATCGACGCTAGAGCAAAGAGCCCAGTTTCAGTTGGATCGCACCGGAAGAAATAAGTCAAGCGTGCAGTATCACTCAAAAAACCCCCAGAACCGTCCGCCTATGGCATAGGTTTAGGCTGCCTTACTTCGCTGCGATCGGCAGATCGAAATCGCCTTCCATATCGCGCCAAACGCAATGAACGTGGTTGGCGGGGTTACCCGCAGCGTCCGCTTGCACGTTGATGAATTCGATGACAAACGTCGGCCCTTGCACGCGGTAGTAGTGCCCAACCCCCAAACGATCCGCACCAGACCAACCCAAGGTAATCTTGTCAAAACCCGCTTTTTCAATCAGATCCCAGCGGCCTTTTGATACCATGGGGCGCATTTTCGCGGTATACGCGGTCATCAACGCTTTCAGCAATTCCTTCTGCTCTGGTTTCATTTTCGACGCGCTCAAACCCATCGCTTCGCCCGTCGGTGGCTGAGGCTCGCCCGCTCCGCGAATCTCCTGCGGTAAATCACCTGGCAACATGGCCTGCTTTTTTTGGTCCGCATCGAGGCTGGCCAATAGATCAAATCCGGCTTGCTCTTCCTCACGCAAAACGCGCAGACCTTTTTCATAGCCCGGGAGATAATCGTCTTTCAGTTCAGCCGGGTTGGTCGCGAAAAACTGCGGCGTCGAGTCGACGATCTTGTTGCCTTGCAAGACAAAGTTAAGCGACAGGTGATGACCTTCCACACTCACGCCCCAATGCGATTCCGGTCCCACGTCACCGAACACCGTAAAGTAATACTTTTCTGGATTACGACGGGCATGGCTCGTTGGACCTTCCAGCTTTCGAAGCACATTTTCCAAACCCATAATCTTCGTGGCTTTTTCGTACCCCACGTTGCTGACCAAAGTTTTGAGCAACTTCATCGCCGCCTCCTTCTGTGCGGGCTCCATTTCCATCAGAGGCAATCCTTTGCGAGTCTCCATCGGAATGAAGTGCCACTTCACTCGTTGGTCGGAATCGTAAGCCACCTTGGCCTGAGCTTTCTGTTTGTCATTGAGCGTCTCGAGGAATTCTTGGGCTGTTTTCATCACAGGATTTCCGGGCTTTTGGCCGTCCTGCGCAGCCTGACGAGGCAACAGTACGGCGCCCAAGGACATTAGAACCAAAGCGGTAATCAAAAAACGCATCACGAAAACTCCAAGGTAGGAAAGTGGGTTGGTCGATGGTGAACATCCCAGTCGAGCGTGTTATGGTACACCCGCTGCCGCCCCGCTGCAAATTTTGAAGTATCGGTTAAAACAGACGACCGCTTCCTTCCCTCTTGCGATGAAATCACCCGCATGACTGCGCAAATACTCGACGGCAAATCCACTGCCGATCAACTCCGCTCCGAAATCGCCACCGAAGTCCAGCAGTGGTGCGCCGCAGGCAATCCTGTTCCAACACTGGCTGCGATCCTCGTCGGCGACGATCCCGCCAGTCAAGTTTATGTGCGCAACAAAGAAAAAGCTTGCGAAAAAGTCGGCATGCATAGCCGCTTGATTCGTCGCCCGCTCCACACGACCACCGCCGAACTGCTCGCGCTGCTCAGCGATTTGAACACGGACCCAACCGTTAACGGCATTCTCGTGCAACTTCCCCTGCCAGCACCAATCGACGCTCAAAAAGTGCTCGATGCCGTAAGCCCATTGAAAGACGTCGATGCCTTCGCGCCGGAAAACGTTGGATTATTGGTGCAAGGCCGCGCACGCTTTCTCCCCTGCACGCCCCATGGCGTCATGCAGATTTTGGCGCACTTTGGTCACTCGGTTGCTGGTAAACATGTCGTCGTCGTCGGTCGTAGCGACATTGTCGGCAAGCCGCTAGCAAACATGCTGCTGCAACGAGATATCGGACTTGGCCCAAAATTTGCCAATGCAACTGTTACCGTTTGCCACAGCCAAAGCACCAATCTTGCGGCCATCACAAGCAGTGCTGATATCCTAGTAGCTGCCGTCGGTCGTCCGCGACTGATAACCGCTAACATGGTGAAAGCGGGCGCCATCGTGATCGATGTGGGCATCAATCGCGAAGGTGATAAACTGGTTGGCGACGTCGATTTTGAATCTGTCTCGGAAATAGCCATGGCCATCACTCCGGTCCCCGGCGGAATCGGACCACTGACGATTGCCATGCTTCTTCGCAATACGCTGACTGCGGCCAAGTTGCAATCTTTGCAAAATCACAACCCACGAGTCTGTTGTTAGATCAGCTGATTTCTTTCAGACTGTATCAACCTTAAGATAGGCATAATTACTATTTTATGAAATCCTTTGAGTCAGAACCGCTTTCGGGTCGATCCAGACGAAGACGGTTTTTCTGGGAAGGATCCTGGTCCAGTTTCCAACCACCTTGGGGTTGATGAAACGTGTTGCGATCGCTCGACGCATGGCTGCGTGAGTTTCGCTTGGGATTTTAGTCGCTATCGACTGATTACTCAGGACCTTGCCGAATGTTCCAATTGCGTCGACAGTGGCCAGCCGCGACCGCGACGATCGCTGGCTTAGCATTCGTACTCAACCACTACCGTATCGCCGGTCTAGAGAATATTCACCTGGAACGGCGTTCGCCGACCGAAATCCAGCAGCGCGCGGCTAGTGGCGATATCTGGGCCTCGGCTTTCTTGAACAACTTGAACAGCCTCGAAGCACCCGCGAACGCCAATTTTCCCAACCGCACTCAACCCCAGCTCGCCCAACTTCCCGGCAATCAACTTTCTGGCACCTCGCTCCGATCATTTCCGACAACCGCACCCACCAATTTCCCCGCCACGCAACCCCATTCGCAACAAGGCGGTCAATCGCCCGTCGCCACGTCGCCCGTCGCCACGTCGCCCGTTGCCACGTCACCCAATTTGACGGCTCCGACAGGGATGCTCGAACCCGACTTGGGCCGTATGCTCACGATCAATGAGAAGTTTGCAATTTGGGAAAACAAATCCATAGCCACCGGTTCGCTCTCCGGTGCGTTGACTGGTTCGGCCGGCACCATTCGCGTAGCGAGCTTTCATGTTCAAGCTCTCGGCGCTACTAAACTCGCCAAACCGCACGTATTCGAAATGCTGGTTCGCATCCTCCGCCGCTTTGATGTCGTCGCGCTGCAAGGCATTCAGTCGAATCGCGATGACATTCTGCCGCTGCTCGTCGAGCGTCTAAACCAATCAGGTCGCAATTACGATTACATGATCGGGCCCCGAGTTGGACGTACCGCACCGCTTGAACAATTCGCTTATATATTCGATACCCAGCGACTGGAAACCGATCGTTACCAACTGTACACGGTCGAAGACCCCGATGATCTGATGATTCGCGAGCCGCTGGTAGCCTGGTTCCGCACGAAAGGTCATTCGCAGCATCACGCCTTCACGTTTTCAATGATCAACGTTCGCATTGATCCCGATTTTGCCCAACGGGAACGCGAGCTTTTGCCCAGTTTGATTAGCGCCGTCCAAAACGATGGACGAGGCGAAGATGACTGGATTATGCTGGGTGACTTTGTCGGCGGGGACGCAGAATTGTTCCCCCTTACCAAAATGGCCGCGCGGCTAGCACTGATTGGAATTCCCACGGATGTCGGTGGCACGCAGATGCTCGACGAAATCGTTTTCTCAGGCCCGGCTACGGTGGAATTCAACGGCAGAGTCGGCGCGTACGACTTTCTACGCCAATACAACTTGTCACTCGAACAGGCTCTCGAAGTCAGCGAGCACCTGCCCGTCTGGGCCGAGTTCTCAACTCTTGAAGGCGCTGAACCTGGTCGCATTGCACCGGTGACTAAAGAAATTCATTGAGCAATGGGAACTGAGAATGGTCATGAACAGTACATACCAATCGATGCACTTGAGTTGCCCTTTCTGACTGACAACATGTTTGAGTTTGCGTTCTAACTGTTGCTGCTTTGAACCGTGTACTGAGCCGCCAAACCAGTTAGGGTTTGGGATTCGTTAACGGCGGTGTGTGGAACGAGGAGGTAATGCCATGGCTTGCTGGCGACAGTGGTGGCGTGTTTACACCATTGAGCGGCAGCAGTTGCTTTGGCTTGGATCACATCGTCATCCATCTCTGATTCGTCCTTTGGTTCGCAGAGATAGTAGGCATCCTTGGTTTCAGCCACGAAGTCAGGTTCATAGTTCGATTCGCCGCTGTAGTGGATCTGGAACGAGCCCTTGTTTGGCTTGAACTTGTCCATCGATTCCGTTGCGACGTTCACAGTGTGATCGGCCCCCACTTTGCGGGCCAGCCCTAAAGTGAAATCTGAGACGTCTGTGGCCACAATTTCCTGCGCACCATGGGCCCGCGCGGCCACGATGGCCAGAGCTCCAATCGGCCCACAGCCTGTAACCAGCACGCGCTTATTGGC
>JANLQO010000495.1:0-9536 GCA_031367855.1 Planctomycetia bacterium
TTGAATCAGTGCCCAGGCAAGACCGACAACGGTTTGACGGTAGCGAACCTTGAGGTCGCGGAAACCGAATGCCCAAATCAGTTCGCGGAAGCGCCACAACTCGCCGAGATCGAGAAGCTGCCATCCGCTGCGAGCCTGGTAGTACCGCATCGGTGGCAGCGGATGCGACTTGGAATCAACTGCGACGTCAGCGACATGCGTTTGAACTTCAGTCGGAGGTACAACTGTAACTTCCATGGATTTAGTGTGTTCCACGACACTTCGTTGTCGTGTATCCGGTGCTTCTTGGTAAGTGATGGTGAGCGACCGATGGCAAGGCAGATTGCCCGCCTCATTTTGCGCGGACTTCGTTCCCGTCGGTGACATCCATTCGTCCCGATAGATCAAAGGTTTTTGCGATCGCTTTAGCGCAAAGTGTCGAGTTGGAGTGTCGAGGTGTGAGAGCGAAGGCTACTCTCAGCGAAGTTGAGTTTGGACAACGTTCTCGATGTGTTTTTCCCGCAAGCAATCCAGTAAGTGGAAGAGCTTAGTGCAGGTCGTAGGAACTCGCCACTGAACTTCACACATTGTTAACACTTGCTCGTCGTATTGTGAACGCCGCGATCCGACCGATGATCGAGCATGCGCAAATATCCCTGGAAAACCGCTTGTTTATGACAGCTGGATTTCCTGAAACCGTGAATTGCGAAGTTTTGATGAAGTTGGTCGGATGGTCGAACAGTTCAAAATCGGACTGCAAACTACCGAACAATGACCACTATCGGCATTTGCTCTTTTTCTGCTAGATTCGTGTTCCCATCGTCGACTATAGGATCACGAATGAAAAAGACATTTCCCCAGATTGTGCCTGAATTACGAGCTGCGTTTCCCTCGCTTTCGCGGCTGGATCCGCTCAGCAACCTGCCGGTCGTCTACCTGGATGGACCTGCGGGCAGCCAAGTTCCACAAGTGGTTATGGATGCCGTCATTGACTATTACCAACACCACAACGCCAATTCTGCCGGTGTGTTTGCCACCAGCCTGGAAACCGTCGAAATCATGAATCAAGCGCATCAAGCGGCCGCAGATTGGTTCGGCAGCTCGAACGCACAAGAATGCATATTTGGCGCTAACATGACGACGCTAACGATGGCCTTTTCACGAGCCATTTCTCGAACATGGCAGCAAGGCGACCGAGTTGTTGTGACCGAATTGGACCATGACGCTAATGTGACTCCCTGGGCTCTGGCAGCAAAAGACGTTGGCGCCGAACTCGTTCAAGTGAAAGTGAACGTAAGCGATGGAACGTTGGATGAAGCGGATTTTGCGGCCAAGCTTACGCCGAGGACTCGGTTAGTGGCTTTCACTGCCGCTTCCAACAGTGTGGGGAGTACGACGCGAATCAAAGAACTTGCGCAACGAGCCCACCGAGTTGGCGCAGAAGTTTACATCGACGCAGTTCACTGGGCTCCACACCGTGCCATCGACGTGCTGGATTGGGATGTCGATTATTGCATCTGCTCGGCCTACAAATTCTTTGGTCCCCATGTCGGGATCTTGTGGGGGCGGTACGAGCGATTGGAGCAGTTGGCCTCTTACAAACTTCGTCCCTCACCAGCGCATGCACCGGGCAAATGGATGACGGGAACTCAAAACTTCGCAGCCATAGCCGGTGTGAAGGCGGCCATCGACTACGTCGCTTCAATTCACTCGCGGCTTGCCCCAGAAATCGCCGCTAGCGCGACGCGACGCCAATCTTTGTGCGCCGCATTTGAGTCGCTTCAGAAATACGAGACTGAATTGGTACATCAACTGATCCAGGGTTTGCTCGACATCCCTCGCGTACGCGTGTTTGGCATTACCGATCCCGCCCGATTGCAAGAGCGCGTCCCTACAGTTGTTTTTACGCTAGAGGGAATCGGTTCGCGCGAAGTCGCTCGGCAATTGGCCCAGCGGGGGATCTTCAGTTGGCATGGAGACTACTACGCGGTCGACATCTGCCGAGCGTTAGGGCAAGCAGAACACGGCATGGTACGTCTCGGCATTCTCCACACCACCACGCCAGCGGAGATCGAACGAACACTAGAAGCTCTGCGGAAGGTAAGTACGGTCAGGAGTGAAGTAACGTTTTGACATGAGCACTCTGCATTAGGGTATGACGATTTGGAACTGGAAGGTGACCCATGATTCAAGTTCGCAAAGCAAAAGACCGCGGCCACGCCATTCACGGTTGGCTCGAGACCTACCACACCTTTTCATTCTCAACTTACCAAGATCCGCAACATATGCGGTTTCGGTCGCTGAGGGTCATGAACGAAGACGTGGTGGCACCGGGTCAAGGATTTGGAACGCATCCGCACAACGACATGGAAATCGTTACTTATGTGCTCGAAGGAGCGCTGGAACATCGAGACTCGATGGGTAACGGTGAAGTGCTGCGGCCCGGTGAGTTTCAACGCATGACCGCCGGAACGGGGATCACGCACAGCGAATTCAACCCCTCGGCAAGCGAGTCGGTTCATCTCTACCAGATTTGGCTGCTTCCCGACCGCAAAGGGCTTGAGCCGAGTTACGAGCAGAAGCGGTTCGCTGAAAACGAGCGGCACAATCGCTTGCGATTGGTGGCTTCAAAAGATGCTGCAGATGGCTCACTGCTGATTCATCAGGACGCGCGCATCTATTTGTCGAAGATCGATGCAGGAAATGAAATCGAGCATGGACTTCTCGAAAATCGACATGCCTGGCTTCAAGTTCTGCGTGGAACTGTTTCATTGAACGGCTTGGAACTTGGCACCAGCGACGGCGCGGCAGTGAGTGACGCGAAAGCACTGACCGTTCAGGCCCACACCGACGCTGAGATCATGTTGTTCGATTTGGCGTAGAGTTCATTACAATGCATGAGGCGGAAAAGTTGACTTCGTGCTTAATTGTCACTTCGAGCAAAGGTTTATTAGTGTCCGATCAGCAATCCAACGCGCGACTATTAGCTCTCAAAGTTGTGATGATGCCGCGTGATACCAACCCCCATGGCACCATTTTTGGTGGAGCTATCGTTAGCTATCTAGATCAGGCAGGCGCCGTGGGTGCTTACGAAGCAATTCGCCAAGCGGGTTTCAACCGCAAGCCACTGGTGACGGTCGGCATGAAAAGTGTAGAGTTTCATCGCCCCGTTTTCGTAGGCGACGTAGTTAGCTTCTGGACGAGGCTAGTCAAGATCGGCACGACTTCGATTACAGTTCATGTTGAGGTGGAAGCAGAGCGTGAAGGGCAAGTAGAAAAGCTAACCGAAGCGGAAGTCAGTTACGTAGCCTTTGCCTTTGAGGGCAATAAACGCTTCCCAATTCCCATCGAGGATGAATAGCCACAGATCAAATGAACCTGAGTTAGAGTAATGTCAAGCTTACTGGTCCAATTAAAACTGGTTAACCGCAGATTGCACAGATTGCACAGATGAGCGCAGGAAACGAATTCATCTGAGATCTGAGATCTGAGATAATCTGATTAGCTGCGTTAATCTGCGTTAATCTGCGTCCTTTGCGGTTTCATCAGCACTGTAATGCAAGCTTTAGCCGCCCGCTATCGTTTCACGGGTCCAATTAAGACTGGTTAACCGCAGATTTCGCAGATGAGCGCAGAAAGCGAATCCATCTGATATCTGTGATCTGATATCTGAGATCTGATATCTGATTATCTGCGTTAATCTGCGTCCTCTGTGGTTCCATCAGCACCGCAGTTCCCTCAACTCTGCAGTTCCGCCAACTGCCCCTGGTACCCATCCAAATTTACATTGCCTCCGTCTTATTACTTTACTAGAATCCACCGTCTAATGCAGTTGCCCAGTCATGGAGGATGGTGGCATGTCGATATTACCAATTCCAAGAATTGATCCTGGGCGTTTGCAAACGATCCGCCGCGGTCGCGAGATACTGCATGCGGAATCAAGTGCAATTGCGAGTCTATCACAATCGCTCGACGACTCTTTTGCTAGCGCCGTAGAAGTCCTGCTTGCGTGCCGAGGCTCCGTGGTCGTCACCGGCATGGGGAAAGCCGGCTTAGTCGGCCAGAAAATTGCCGCATCGCTCTCATCCACTGGAACGCCCAGTCATTTCATGCATCCAGCTGAGGCCGTTCACGGCGACTTGGGCAAAGTTCGCCGCGATGATGTCATTCTAATACTCTCTTACAGCGGCGAGACGGACGAAGTTACGCGATTGCTGCCATCGCTTAGAGAACTCGCATCTTACCTGATTGCAATTACAGCAAAACCCACGAGCACGCTTGCGAAGAACGTCGATCTAACACTGGCGCTGGGTGGAATGGAAGAAGCCTGTCCACTCGGTTTGGCTCCAAGTTCCACCACGACCGCTATGTTGGCGCTAGGCGACGCATTGGCGCTCGTCACCAGTGAATTGCAAGGTTTCACGCGCGATCAATTTGCAAGGTTTCATCCCGCTGGGGCCCTAGGGCGCTCGCTCACTCCTGTCGAACAAATCATGCGACCGCTGACTGAGTGTCGAGTCGCAAATCAATCGCAAGCCTTGCGCGCCGTGTTGGTAAAACTGAGTCGACCGGGTCGACGCACGGGCGCCATCATGTTACATGACGACGATGGCCGACTGGTTGGCATATTCACCGATAGCGATCTCGCAAAACTGCTGGAACAGGCGGGCGAGAACCTACTCGACCAGCCCATTTCCCAGTGCATGACGAAGCGCTTTCAAGTGGTACGTCAGGGTGATTTGCTGCCTGTCGCGCTGCGCATACTGGCAGAGCGCAAAATTAGCGAACTGCCGGTCGTCGACCAAGACCAGCGATCAATCGGCTTAATCGATATCACGGACGTGATGAGCATGATGAAAAGCTATTGGCCAACCGCTCCATGCATTACTGACGTTGAAAATTCGCACGCGGACGTTGCACCCGACGGTAATATCTTGCCGCTGCGGCGTCCGAAGTCTTCCTAACCCTCGTTTTCATGACTGCAGAATATCTTGGCAAGCAAAGACATTGAAATTGCGAGATCGATTCGTTGCATCCTTTCTGATGTGGATGGTGTTCTCACGGATGGTTCCATCATTTGGGACAATCAGGGAGTTGAAACGAAGATGTTTTGTGTGCGCGACGGGCTCGGCATCAAGCTTTGGCAACGCTGTGGATTCACCTTCGGCCTGGTCACCGCACGCAATAGCCAAATCGTCAAAACTCGCGCTGCAGAATTGGGGATCGAAGTCGTGCGACAGGGGTTTGCCGAAAAACTGCCTGTGGCGCGAGACGTCATGGAGCAATTGAAACTCTCGCCTTCCGAAGTCTGCTACATCGGTGATGATCTGCCCGATCTGCCGGTCATGTATGAAGTTGGATTGTCGGTGGCTGTGGCCGATGCATCTACCGAAGTCCGCGACGCGGCGAAGTGGGTAATGACGACGCGCGGGGGTCGGGGTGCGGTGCGTGAGTTAGTCGAAAGACTACTGAAAGCGAAAGGACGCTGGGAGGATTGCCTTCCGAATAAACCCATTCTCTAATGCCTTCCCACATCAAGCAATACTTGAGTTCTTTGGGCATAGTCCTAGTAGCGATGCTCGTCTATCGCTGTGTGGTTGTGCCTACGATCGAGCCGCGGAGTCAACAGAAAACTCAACCGATTGACTACCTCAACGACAATCGAGCTGCGCAGTGGTGGCAGCAGCACTTTGCCGCGGATGCGTGGCAGCATAACCAACCCAAAGTATTGCAGACGCCCCGGGGCATCTTGTTGTTCAAGAATTTTACTCAGCTTGGCCCCGATCAATGGCGACTTGAACCGTTGACAATGATCATTCCGCAATCGCATGCAGGCGGCGCGTCGGAGGTTGAAGGCGAGCAAGCGTTTACTGAGCAAGATGTCTTGATCGTCAATGCTGAGCGCGGCGCAGTGATTCAGTTTCGCGAAGCCTTCGACTGGACGAAAGGCAAAACGCCACCGGTTGTGGGCGGGCGCTTGGAAGGTCAAATCAATATCACACGCAGAGCCAAAGTGGTTACGGGGGAGCACCCTTGGCAACTAACCACCAGCGATGTTCAGATTGACCGCCGCAAGGTATGGACCGTCAAGCCAGTCGAGATTCGCTGGGAACACGGCATCATCCGAGGTCGCGATCTCTCGATTTTTCTAAAACAGGATTTACTCAGTGATTCCCCCGACGATGCGTCGCCGTGGGGAGTTCTCGAAAACATGGAGTTGATTTACATCGACGAGATCAGCGTCGGATTGCCCCCCGGCGGATTTTGGGCGGGCATGAAGCAAGCGTCGCCGGACTTGCCTGTGACTGCAGGTTTGCCAGCCAAATTGCAAGTTCGTTCAGGCGGTCCATTTCGGTTTGACTTTATCGCGTCGCAAGCTTCACTCATGAATGAAGTGCATGCGATTCATCAAGTCGGAGGACTGCCACCGGATCAATTCTGGAGCCAAGATGTACAGGTGAAACTCGCTCCAATGCCAAGCCACACTGAATCCAAGCCCTCGCAAACCGCCATCAGCGTGGGCGGTTTGCAATTCACACAACTGACCGCGCGGGGCATGGACCCAGTGGGACCCATCACCGGCCAAAACATCGTTCGCTTTGATGCCCCGAATATGGGCGCATCCGCGCGGGCCAAGCGGCTCAAAGTCAACTTCGTCGAAAACCAACTCGAACTCGCCGGTCGACTGGAAGGCCCGCAATCGGTCAGCACCGTCACGACACTCGACTACCTAGGCTACTCGTTTCGCTCGCCATCGATTCAGTATCGCCAATCACCGGACGGCCAAAAGCATCTCGGTTGGTTGGCTGCTGAAGGCCCCGGCGAGCTTCTGATTGCGGCATCCTCAGCGATCGGACAATGCAATGTGCGTTGGCAACAAGCCATGCATATGAAGCCCGATGGAGACGAGCAGTGGATTTCGCTGGTTGGAAAAACGCTCATTGAATCCAAAGCTCACGGCTTCATGACCAGTGACTCGTTAGACTTGTGGTTGAAACCGAACACGCAGGCGGCGCAGACGTTAAGTAATTCAATATCCGCAGCCAGTTATCTACCGGATCGATTACGAGCGCTCGGTAATGTGACACTGGCTGCGCCCCAGATCAAGGCCGCCGTCAATGAATTAAAGTTGTGGCTAGTGCATCCGCCGGTGGCCGATTCCAAGCCTGCCAGCGAAGGCCTGTCGCTCAGCGATTCAGCGGGCAACCCGATGTACCAGTTCGTTGGACCACCTCCGGAAGAGTCGGCTGACAACACCAACGCTCCTTTTACAGCCCCCGTGCCCAATGCCATCAGTCCCACTCGCGAGGCTAGCGGGCCAATAAATGTCGAAGGTTCGCTGCTGCAGTCGACGATCATTGTTGCTAACAAGCAATCGTGGATCGATTCGCTAACCGTCGATGGCCCGCTTAAGGTCTTTGGCAATCCAACTGCCGCTGCACCTGATCCGTGGAACGTGGTTGGCCAGCAACTGCAATTGTCTACAAACCCTCAGGGGCAAGCGAATGTTCAAATTACGGGCAATCCAGCGCGCATCGCTATGGGGGAAGCTTGGTTGATCGGCCCTGTTGTGCGCTTCGATCAAACCACCGGATTAATCTGGATGGACCAGCCCGGCGAGTTTTCGATTCCAACAACTGCACTCAACGTATTAGACGCAGTGGGTACTACGCCCCATCCACAGAGTCCATCAAGCCTGCAGTGGCTCAAGGCACCGCATTGCAAATGGCAGGGCAGGTTGATATTTGATGGCGCCGTCGCCAATATCGAGGGTGATATCGAAATAACAGGTATGTTTAGCCCGGCAGAGAATCGCTTTTGGTCCGTCGAATGCGGTTGCCAACAAATGGAAATTTACCTTGGAACGCCGATCAACTTGCAAGCTCCTAAACCTGGCGCTGCCAATTTGGAACGGGTGGTACTGAAGGACTCGGTCGACATTCGTGCTGCGCAAAGCGATAGCCAAGGCAATCGACTTAGCCTTGAACGGATCGTGGTCCCGTCGCTCTCCTACCATCTACCGCAAAGTCAACTAGTTGGTTCCGGCCCAGGCTGGATTCGCTCGTGGCATTTATCTTCGCTGAACCTCGGCCAGATGGCATCGAGTAGTTCGGCGCGGACTGCGCCCAAGCAAGAAATCCAAGGGGCTCATCTCAATTTCCGCGAAAGCATGGTCGCCTATTTGACTCGATCGGAAGTTGTGTTCGAAGGTAAAGTCGAACTGGCTGCCGGTCCGCTTGCTTCTTGGGACCACATGATTGACATCAATACCATGCAGCGGTTGAAGACGGACGAGATGCTGCTCAATTGCGACCTACTCAAAGCCTACGATACCAGTGGACTTGGCCCACGCGGTTCGACTTTCGCAGCGGCTACTGCAACTTGGGAGTTTCAATCGCTCGGCAACGTACGCTTCGCGGGCAAGACCGATGAAGGCGATTATTCGGGCAGCGGCTATCGTGTAACTTATACGCAACCCAAAGACCTGTTGGTGCTCGAAGGCGATGGTCGCACACCCGCCCACATTCGGAAAGACCCGCTGCCGAACAGTCGCGAACAGGCGTTCGAAGCCGATGTGATATCCGCCGCCATCAACGTCAAGACGATGGCCACGCAAGAAGTGCGCATCAAACGAGTTGGCATGGAAGCCGCTCCAACTCAAAAAGCCACACTGGGCATCAACGGTCCACTGCCAGGAATGCCGGCGGCAAACTCGAAGCCTGGTTCATCTTCAAATGATCCGCGCAGTCCAGCATGGCTCCGGCCAAAACAATAGCCCTCTTAAGAACTGCAAGACTAACCAGCGGGTGTAAAACTAGCCAAATCTGCGTCTCAAGGTTGCTCGACGATGCGGCCTGACTCCAGCACCAACCGTCGATCTGCCAGTGCCTCAGCCTCTTCGATATTATGAGTTACATGCAGCGTCGTAACGCCCGTTGCCTGCTTCACCTTGATTAGCCACGCATGCATCTCATTTCGCGTGGCTTGATCCAGTGCGCTCAGCGGTTCATCGAGCAGCAAAAGTGCTGGACGGGCTGCCAAGGCGCGTCCCAGCGCAACGCGCTGCGCCTCGCCACCACTTAAGCCTTGAATGCGACGGTCCAGCAAATGACCAAGGCCCAACACCTCAGACAGTTCTTTTGTTCGCTGCTTAATCTCGGCCTTAGAAGCATGTCGTAGTCGCGGCCCAAACTCTAAATGCTCACGCACACTCAAGGTGGGAAACAACGCGAGGTCCTGAGGCACATAGCCGATTTTGCGATCGCTGGGGGACCAGCGAGTTACCTCAGATCCTTGAATGTAGATCGAGCCTTTGGTAATTTTCCTGAGCCCACAGATCGCTTCAAGAATCGTTGTTTTCCCCATACCTGTTTTTCCCATCAGCACGACATACTGCCCCGCTTCGATGCGAAACGAGACGTCGTAAAGTGAAAAAGTACCGCTGCGGAGGGCAACTTGCTTGAGCTCGATCATGCTTGCAACCTCGCTCCGAAAACGCGCAATACAAGCAGCACAATGACTGCCATGACCACCATCAACAGTGAGACTGCGACGGC
>JANLQO010000538.1:0-3910 GCA_031367855.1 Planctomycetia bacterium
GATGTAGATTGGTAGGACAGGACTAGCCATTGAAGCTTGCATGAGCTTGCGGCCGAAAGCGGTGGTATTATGGACAGTTCTCGGACTGAAGGTACTTTTACTTTCGGACGGCTACAAAGTCTATGGGTGTGTGGGGGGACACGATTGCAAGATGAACCTCACGTTGTGATTTATGGACGTAATGAACGCTGCTATTGAACTGGATTCTTGGAAATACGAAAGCACTATCTGCATGCGGGGCAAAGCCCCATTCGTTTACCTAGGTAAATTGCTGGGCCTGTGAGGCTGTGATTTTTTGCAAACGTGGCCGAATCGCGCTGCGACTCGCCATTATTGCTTGATCAAAGGCGTTCATTTTCGCTGGATACGACGAGTCGCGGAGCGACTCGCCTACAAAAAATCACAGCCTCTGTGGCCCGGAAAAAAAGCTAAAAAGCGCAACATCAAAACTAGCGCCAGCGGCTCACTGAAACCAAGCGTAAAACATCACACGCTGCGTAAAGGTGGCTACCAAGGAAACTAAGCCTCGCTGCGTTCAGCGCACGACCATCACCCAATAGCATCCGCCGACAATCAACACCGCGCCGATAGCTTGTGCATTGGTAAACACTTCGCCGAAAAGCATGACGCCCCCCATTGCAATCACTACAGGCACGCAGACCTGGAACGCACCGCCCACGGCGACGGTAAGATGCCGAAATCCTTCGGTCATAGCCAATTGGCCGAACGTTGCGCTGACTCCCGCCAGCACGAGACCGAGTAGGCTGCTGTAGTCAAGTTGTATTCGTTGCAACTCATACACCGCAAATGGTAACGAGCCGATGAGGACAAATACGCATTGGGAGGTGTAAATCATGGCGGTCGATTCAGTAAGCGTCAATTTGCGGATGACGATCACAGTTCCCGCTGCCATCAAGGCTCCGAAAACTGCTAAGGACTCGTACCAACCGAAGAGAACCAATTGCGCTGGAGTAGCGATCAGAAGCGCTAATCCGACAAACGCCAAGGCATTGCCAACGAGCTTGCCTGTGCTGAAAGCCTCTTGAAGAAACCAGGCGGCCATCAAAGCCGAAATGACCACATACGTATTATTGATCAGTGTCGCCTTTCCAGGCCCCAGTTCCGGAATCGTCAAATAGTAAGCGATGGTTCCCAACACACCCAACAGGCCACGGTAGGCCAGCATACGGTCGGTCACTGCTCGCCGAAAACTTACTTGGCCACCCAATCCAAACATCGCCACGACCAGCAGCATGCCAACGATGGCGCGAAACAGCAACGCGACCCACGGACTAATATCCGCTTGAGAGAGGTACTTGAGAGTCAGCGAGTTGACACTAAAAAAGATAATTGACATGAGCATGCAAATCGCACCCCAACGAGGATGGATTTGAAACGCGACTGGGGCAGTGGGAGAGCTCATCGAAAGGGCTTGCTGAGTAGTTCCCAAGTGATCTCATGTACCACTTGAAATTGGAAGAGTGTAGAACGATGGTCTCAATCGTTTTAGGGCGCAATTGAGTCAATTGCCTTGCTGTAAACTCCAAACTCCTATGTTGGACAATAGCCTTAGGTCAAACACCGCAGCATCGCAGTATGCAGCGCGGGGCTGGAGGTCGCAAGCAGCTTTGCATCCCAGAGATCGAACGGACCGCCCGTGACGCTGGTCAGTTGCGCACCGGCTGTACGAGCGATCAGTCCACCCGCTGCCACGTCCCAGGCCTTCACAGACGAGGCCCAGTATGCGTCCAGGCAACCTTCGGCAACGTAGCACAGATTCATCGCAGCCGAACCGAGCCGCCTGAGCGATTGACTGCTTTCGAGCACGTTGAGAAATTGATGCACTTCTGCGTCGCCGCGCCGCACGTTAGGTTGGAAACTGCAGCATACCATGGCTTTTTCTATGCGCTCGCAGCCACTGGTGCGAATCGGCTTATTGTTCTTTGTCACCGCGCCTTCGCAGGTAGCGGCATACAAGGTATCCGACAACGGGTCATAGACGACGCCGACCTTAGGTTCATTCCCTTCGACGAGTGCGACGGAAACAGAAAAACCCGGTAAACGATGGACATAGTTCGCGGTTCCATCGAGCGGATCGACGACCCACACCGGCCGACCGCTAGCCTGCGCCCGCTGGCGGTCCGCGAGTGTTGATTCTTCACCGAGAAACTCATGTTGCGGAAATCGGATGCGAATGAGTTGCTCAATCGCTTGTTGCGAAGCCAAATCGGCATCGGTCACCAAATCGGCTGGGCCTTTTTCGCGGACCGTCGCCTTGCCAAGATACTCAACTAAGATTTTGCCACCCAGTCGGGCAGCTTCGCAAGCAGTTTCCAATGTTGAACGCAAAGTGACCTCACTTTAATTAGGTGGCGTAAGCTTCCAGCTTGCGATAGTGGCGTAAGCTTCCAGCTTGCGATAGTTTTTTATTAAGCGAATTAGAGTGGCACGCCCTGAGTCTTCGAAGGGCGTGGCTGATTCCATTGTAAATCAGCCTTACTCGTAGATCGGATAATAGCAGCCGAACGCCGGTTCACAAAACGCCCCAGGGTCATTGAACCTTTGGTTACGGTCAAGCTTGGCAATGCTCAGCATCTCATCCGCCGACAATTCGAAATCAAAAACATTCAGGTTTTCACTCAGTCGATGGGCTTGGCTGGTCTTCGGAATGACCGCTGTACCGCGCTGCACGCCCCAGCGTAAGACAATTTGAGCGGGTGTCTTTTGATGATTGGCGGCAATATCGCGCACTACGTTCTCATTCAACACCGATTCAGCTTCTGTCGCCATATCCAGCGGAATGTAGGAACCGGCCCCGAGCGGCGAGAAGGCCGTGTAAGCGATTTGTTCTTGCTGGCAATAACGCAGCAGTTTCGCTTGAGTCAAATACGGATGCGATTCGACTTGCAGTACCGCTGGCCGAACCGTGGCTGTGGACAAGAGGTCACGAATAAGCGAACAACCAAAATTGCTAACACCGATGTGGCGCACCAAACCCGCCTTATAAATTTCCTCCATTGCCCCCCAAGTTTCTGCGATCGGCACGCTGTCGATTTCCATTTTGGGCTTCGGTGACGCCGGGTCGTAAAACCAGCCGGGTGGATAACGCGTGTCGATCGGCACATACTTGAGTGTGATGGGAAAATGAATCAAATACAGATCCAGATAGTCGACTTGCAAATCGCGTAGCGTCCTTTCCAGTGCGGGTCGAACGTGGTTGGGATGATGATACGTGTTCCAAAGTTTACTGGTGATCCACAGTTGCTGGCGCGTGCAGAGTTTATCGCCGAGCGCTGCGCGGATACCGTCGCCGACTTCGCGTTCGTTTCCGTAATCGCAAGCGGCATCGAGATGTCGATAGCCAACGTTAATGGCTTGCCGCACAATTGCGCCAGCATCTGCGTTAGCGATTTTCCACATTCCCAAACCGAGGCTGGGAAGAGCTGCACCACCAACCACTGAAACACTATTATTTGCTGACATGATGATTTCTAGATTCGCTGCGATGCGAACAAATGAACTTGGAACCAATAACGCTTCATCCAACTCTAATATTAGGTTTCCGGGCCAAAGGCCCACAATTTGCCTAGGTGTTTGGCAGAGTCGTTCTTTAGGGCCAAATGCCCAAGCTGTGAAGCGTCTTCGTGAGCAAATTTGTGCGTTTTTAGACTATTAGTACTGCATGGTCGCATCCGGCAGATGCGACCCACCGTGGGTCACACTTGTCGAGTGTGACCTTGTTTCAAACGAATAAACTGCCGGGCCGTTGGCCAACGCTGTGAAGCATTTCGAAGTGCCGATTTCGGAGAAATCGGCCTACGTAGATCGATTTCTCTGAAATCGATGCGCGCATGATGCATGAATACCAACAGTTTCCTAGCACAAAATGCTTCACAGCGTTGGCCGTTGG
>JANLQO010000553.1:0-8372 GCA_031367855.1 Planctomycetia bacterium
GGCGATCGTCGGCAAATCCTCGGCGCTGCTGATGCTTGAACTAGGTTTTAGCGGCTCTAGTTGGCGAACCATGCGCCGCGCCTCGACGGCTTCTGCGGCCCGAAAGCTCGGCGAATTAAAAGGCGTCGAGCCGGTCAGCAGCTCGTACAGGACCACGCCCAGAGAATAGACGTCGCTGCGAGTGTCGATGCCGGTATTATTATCAGAAGCCTGCTCCGGGGACATATAGCTTGGGGTCCCCAGCAACTCGTGCTGAGCGGTTTGCAGTACCTGATCCGACAGCGGTTCGGCGATCGCCTTGGCGATGCCAAAATCGATCACTTTCACGACCGGTGCTGCATCGTGTAGACTGACCAGGATATTCGTTGGTTTGAGGTCGCGGTGGATGATCCCTTTTTGATGTGCGTGGTGGATGGCCGCGCAAACATCCAGAAACAAGGCGACTCGTTGGCGGATCGGGAATTTGTGGGCGTCGCAGAATTCGGTGATGGAAACGCCGTCGACCAACTCCATGGAAAAAAAGGGGCGTCCGCTGGCGGTAATTCCGGCGTCATAGATGATGGCGATGTTGGGGTGATCCATCAGCGCCAGCGTTTGGCGCTCGGATTCGAATCGTGCGACGACGCGTTGCGAGTCCATTCCCCGTTTCAAGAGCTTGATTGCGACCAGACGAGCCGGGTGGGTTTGTTGCGCCGAGTAGACGTTGCCAAAACCACCTTCGCCAATGCGATTCAGCAGCCGATAATTGCCGATGGATTCCTCAAAATCGGCATCCGATTCAGGAGGCTGTACCGGCTGAGCCGGCACACTTCCCAGTTGAGTGTGGGAGGCCAGCAACCGATCTACGCGTCTGCGCAAAATCAGATCCAAGGCGCAACATTGTTCCAAAAACGCAGATCTTCGATCTGCGGTCAGTTCAAGTGCCTGTAAGAAGATATCGCGTGCTTGTTGTTCGACTTCAATCATGAAATCCCCGCATGTCAGTTGCCTCTAACTAGCAGTGCGACATAGCTTAGCGGTTTTTCTCACGCGTCGAAAATATTTTTTTAAGAATCTTCTAGAAGTTCACTGTGAAGCCAAGCCCTGGCATACTCCCAATGGCGGTAAGCAGTAGCGGTAGATACACCAAGAACCTGCGCGATCTCAGAAACCGACAAGCCGGAGAAATAGCGGATCTCGACCATTTTCCCTGCGATTGGATCGATTTCTGACAGCTTTGACAAAGCCTCATCGAGGGCGACAAGCTGATCGGGAGTCACGGAGGATATTGGATCCAGGGCGTCGAAATCAACGCGCCGCCAGTCCTTTCCACGCATCTCACAGTTTTTTGATCGGGCTTTCTCAATCAGTATTCTTCTCATCGCATGCGCCGCCGCCGCAAAAAAATGCCCGCGATGGCTCCAGAATTGCAAATTCTTTGCCTTGGAAATCCGCAGAACCGCTTCATGAACTAGTCCGGTTGCCTGGAGTGTCTGTCCAGGTTTTTCATCCGCCAAACGAACCGCCGCCAGCTTGCGAAGTTCCTCGTAGACTAACGGCAGGAGTTTTTCCGTAGTCGCAGGGTCGCCTAATCCGAGTTCTGCAATTAACTGTGTCACTTCAGCCATGTTTCGCCTGTTGCTGAATGTTAGGTGGCCTGTCGATTATTGCTATTACTAAAGCAATTCTGGAAGCCGTAGTGTACTTCATCGTGATAGCGTTTGGCTACTAAATCAGGAGCGGCGAAGCATGATGCTTGAACGTTTAAGCCTATTTTTTGCAAACTTAATTGGACCAGCTCTACAAGTTTTTCGGACTTCTCATCGCCTTCGGACTGCCGGGCTTCTTGGTGTTCACTGGACTAGTGGCAATCGGACTGGGTGATTGCGAAAGCATGGAATTTTCCAATCAACTCATGTAGTGCACGCCGTCGGGAACTAGGATTGCGTGCCCGAGGGTTTATTTTTTCCCAGTTGCGGCCAAGTTGCGTTTACTCTCGCGACGGTGGTGGGCATAATCTGCCCATGCGGCAATTCAGGTTCCTTGCATCCGTTCGAAAACAGCTGGGAAACAATTGCCGAAATCGCTTAAGTTGAATCCGTAGACTCTTTCCTCTCGAGAACTCTATGACTGGTTTTAGTAAGCTCGTATCGCCGCGCGCACTCGTGATACTTGTTGGGTCGTTTTTGATCCTATCCCCACAGCGAGCCTGGGCTCAAGAAGCGACCTTCAGCGCTGGGGATACGGCCTGGGTACTTACCTCGACAGCCCTGGTGCTGTTCATGACGATTCCAGGCCTGGCACTTTTCTACGGTGGCTTGGTGCGGTCGAGGAATGTGCTCAGTCTGTTGATGCAGTGTTTGTCGTTGACGGCCGTGCTCAGCTTGATTTGGGTTGTTTGCGGATACAGTTTGGCTTTTGACTCGACGGGTATGAGCAAGGGGAGCGTGAATCTGAGTTCATTCTTCGGAGGGTTCTCGCGTATCGGACTTCTCTCGATCACGCCGGAGACCTTGAGAGGCTCGATTCCGGAAATGCTGTTCGCCAGTTATCAAATGACCTTCGCTATCATCACCCCTGCATTGATGATTGGCGCGTTTGCCGAACGCATGCGATTCTCAGCGGTGCTTTGGTTTTCATCCCTGTGGTTGCTGGTCGTGTATGTACCGATTTGCCATATGACTTGGGCGGGTGATGGCGGCCTGTTTGCCGACTGGGGTGTCATGGATTTTGCGGGTGGGATTGTGGTGCATATCACCGCCGGTTGTTCGGCGCTCGTGGCCTGTATCATGGTCGGTCCTCGAGCGGGTTACCCAACGTCGCGTGTGCCACCCCACAACATGACCATGACCTTCACCGGGACAGCCATGTTGTGGGTCGGTTGGTTCGGATTTAACGCCGGCAGCGCACTCGCCGCCAATGGAACGGCTGCTTCGGCGCTGCTCGTCACTCACATCTCAGCCTGCACAGCCACGGTTGTCTGGATGGCCATTGAATGGATCAAGCTTGGCAAACCAGGTGTATTAGGAACTGCGACGGGTTCAATCGCTGGTTTAGCGGCGATTACACCTGCCGCGGGCTACGTCGGACCGCTGGGGGCGATCGCTATCGGTGCCGTCTCGGGGGTGGCGTGTTTCGTCTGTTCGACAACGCTCAAAAAACGCTTCGGTTACGACGATTCTTTGGACGTTTTTGGCGTGCATGGGATCGGTGGCATCGTAGGAACGCTCATGGTGGCAGTGTTTGCAGCGAGTTCCTTCGGTGGCGTTAAAGCCGACTTGGATATCGGACGACAATTAATGGTTCAATTGAGCGCAGTTGTCATCACCGCGATCTACTCGGTGGTAGCGACCATCGTAATCCTGAAGGGCATTCAATTTGCTCTAGGCTTGCGTGTTCAAGGTTCTGCCGAGCAGCAGGGATTAGACCTCACCGAGCATGAGGAACGTGCCTATTCGCTTTAGCCAATCGAAGTGTGCCCCATTAAAAAAACTCCTTGCAGGTTGCTGCAAGGAGTTTTCAATTGAGTTGCTAATCGACGCTTGAGGCCATCGGCTTAGAAGCCGCCATTGTTTTGACCACCGGCTTTAGCGATAGCCCCAGCCGCACGGAGGACACCTTCGTCGATCGACAAGCGATAAACCATTCCGCGAGGAATCACGTTACCGTTAACAAGCACTTTGTCCTTGCCTGCGTAATCTTTGATCGACTGCAGGACGATATCGAGCATCGAATTAGGTGAGACCGATTGAGCGTACTCAACGATTTGACCGATTTCGATCGCACCTTCTAGTGGCGTTGCTGCCACGGAAGGAGCCTTCTTCATCGCGTCGATTGCGGCCTTTAACGAAGCGTCACCCGCAGCATCCAGTGACAGTGCGAAAGCTTTGTCACCGGTACCGATGGTCAGTTTAAGATTGTCGCCGAAAACTTTTTGCACCGTACGATCACTGGTGTTGATAGGAACACTGGTGCGATGGAGTGTCATACCACCATAAGTCTCGTAGGCAAATTCGAATTTTGGTACTTCCGCGAATCCGCTGAGGTCCTTGACGGCGTCCTGAACGGCTTGTGCCAAAGCCTTGCCGTCAGCAACTCGACCGCCGACCAGAACCTTCAATGCGTCTCCACTAACACTTGCCGACAGTGAACCATCGAGCGTTCCCTCATCGATGGTTTGCTCAAAGAGTTTGCCCAGCTTCTTGACCAACTTGACCACTGCTTCGCTGGCTTGCGTGTTGTTGATCTCGTTGCTGATACGGTCTTCAATTTGTTGAAGAGATGTATTTAGGCTGTTTTTGATGACAGCTTTGTCCGAGTCAGCGACGATTGAAGTGCTGCGGAACGAAACGGCGGGCTGCGGCAACCTGAATGCAGAGAAGGCGGTCTTCATGTTTTTGGCGGCATCCGCTTGAGCAGCCAATTTGCTACCGGAAACGAACTGAGCTGCACCGTCCATGAAAGTCTTCTGACCTTCTACATCAATGGCCCAACCAATGATTAATTGTTCGGTATCGCGAATCGATTGTTCGAGTTGAGCCAAAGACGCTTCACCCAATTCACGCGCTCTTTTCACTTCTTCTTCAGTTCGATCACCCTGCTCTGCCATTCCACGTTCAAATCCACCGCGAATTTGCTCGGTCATCATGTCGACCATCTCTGTCGGTAGTGCTTGCAAATTCACTTTCACAGCCAAGTCATATTTTTTGGGCAAATCGCCTAGCCCGGCTGCGGGATCGGCTGGGACTTTGTCGAGCGCATCTTCCGTTTGAGAGATATACAGCCAACCATTTGCGTCCTTGACGAAAATTGCATTGCCACCAGCGGAAATTTCGAACAAGCCATCACCGAGGTCGTCAGGTTCTACGCCGATAGCGGCCAACGAGTCAAAAAAAGCAGCCCGATCCGAAACTGGTAAAAACCCTACTGGAACCGGCGTTTCGCCGTCCATAGTTACCGACAAACCGAGAGGTCGCGTGCGATCAAGGCCTTGCGTGTATTGATTCGCCATCACGCTTACTAACCCGCCAACTTCTGGTACGTTGCAGGCTCGCAACATATACGACATGTCACTGAGCAAGCGATCCAAGTTGGTGATGGACAGCATCGCCACGGGTCCGCCAGCTTTGGCCGTTGCCCCAGTTGGCTTAGCGGTTGCTGTGGCTTTGTCCTGGGCGTAGGCCACCGAGCTCGCAAGTCCTAATGCCAGAGCAATTCCGGCGAGAGTTGCAGAAAAAGTAGGGAATCGCCGCATGTGTTTCTCCTGAAGGGACACCGTCTAAGTAAGCCGAGTCAAAATCTGCCGCGCAGACTCATACAACTCAATAGTTTCTTGGGAAGCGGTTTTTAGCGAACCGCATTAATCGCTACCAGGCGAAATCGTTGTCATTGTCGCAGATCGCAGTTTGCCACGTTTCCGCCGAAGTTTTGCTGGAGTGCAGGCTCTAGTCGCCGGCTTGGGTTCATCATAAATCGGCGGCTCGAGCCTGCACTCCAACAATAGGCTAACGCTTGGCGCAGCAAATGAATAGCTGGGCTCGCATAACCTGTTACGACTTCAGCGGATTCGCTCGCTCGGCTTCATTATTGCCGTCAAGAAACCCCGAATCTGCGGCAACGAATGGAAATTGGCACTTGGTTTGTGCAGAGCGAAACTCAAGAGGCCCATTGCACTCGGGGGGTGCAAGAATAAGGGGCACAACACCAGCGGAAATACACAGGGGAGGGAATTCTAGTGTTTTCTAATTCTCTCGAGTCCGGCTTCCAAGCATTCTGGCTCTTAGCGTTCACGGAAAATGATGCGGCCGCGAGTCAAATCGTAGGGAGACAGTTCGACCCGCACTTTGTCGCCTGGAACGATACGAATGAAATTCTTCCGCATCCGGCCGGCCACGTGGGCGAGAACTTCCGAGCCTGTATCCAATTGAACTTTGAAGCGAGTATTCGCCAACGCTTGCGTTACAGTACCTTCAACTTCAAACGCTTCTTCTTTTTTCGCCATAAAGGTTCCTGTGTTTTGGGAAAAACGGTGTAGACTAAACGCTCGCGAGCAGACTAGCTACCGCGAGGGCCGACCGCGTTTCTGCGGCTGGCGAAACCAGGAATGGCCCTGGTTTGATCAAAAGTTATTTCGGTAGGGTCGAAGCTGGACGACGGGAAACAACATCTTAATCGTCATTCTCGCCGCCAACAGCCGCTAATTGGAACATAGTTATACGTGATGACGAGCCCCCACGTCCAGGAAGCAAACGCCAGCGGAACCAAATCAGGCCAAGATCGGTTCGTTTTTGTTGTATGCCAACAGGGAGCCGAACGACCGTTGAAAGACCGGTTCGCTGGTCCTGGAGCAGCCTTGCGGCTCGCTTTTTCACGTCCTGGCCTCGCGACATTCAAAACCAGCGGCGAACAGACTTCCTTGCTAGCGCGCAGTTGGCTTGCCCGCGTTACGGGGGAAGGGCTTGGAAATGTTCGCGGAAAAATAGCCGAAGAGCTCGTCGCACAGACCCTGGCGTTGACCTCTAGCGAATTCCAGGCGATCCATATTTTCGAGCGCGATCGCGAACTGCCTGGCACTCGCGGCTTCGAACCCGGTCCATCGCCGTTGACGGAAGCGATCGGAAAAGTCTTCGCCGACAGCATCCGCACGGCAGGAAATCGTGTGCCTCTCATCAACGCTGTCAGTGCACTAGGTAGTAAAATCCTAGACGTGATCCTCGTCGAACCCGACCAATGGTTGATCGGAACACATATCGCAACCGAGATTCAACATTGCTGGCCGGGCGGAGTTTTTCCAGTCGTCGCGCCTGATGAAATGGTTAGCCGCGCTTACTTGAAGATTGCCGAAGCGGTTGCATGGAGTCAATTGCCGATGCGCCCTGGCGATCGTGTGGTCGAAATCGGCAGCGCCCCGGGCGGCTCGTGCCAACGCTTGCTTGATATGGGGCTCGACGTCACGGGCGTCGATCCAGCCGAAATGGACGAAGTGCTGCTGAATCATCCTCGCTTTGAGCATTGGCGGAGCAAAGCGGCCGGGATGAAACGCAAAATGTATAGCAAGTTCAAATGGTTGACTGCGGACGCTAATGTGGCCCCCAACTATACACTCGAAGTTGTCGAGGACATCGTCAACTATCCGACCAGCCGCCTGCAAGGTCTCTTGTTGACATTCAAGCTTTCATCCTACGAGTTGATCGATCAAATCGATGCCGCTGCTGAGCAGATTCGATCTTGGGGGTTTTCCACCGTCAAAATTCGCCAGCTTGCCTCGAATCGCCGCGAGTGTTGCATCTCAGCTCAGAGGTAAACTCGGCGCAGAGGTAAATTCGAGTGCTTTGCCCCCACAGCCAGACGTGGCGTAGGCTGCTAGAGAGTGAATCGGATTGGAGGGGTCACACACAGGCTGGCAGCGCTGGCAGCTAATGCCACCCAGTGCACCACTCAAACGGCATCTCGAAAGGCTTCTGTAGGCTGCATCTTGGCCGCACGCCACGCGGGCAGAAGAGCACCGAGCATGCCGATGATCAGCGCCAGTAGGATCCCTTGAAACAAGATTCGGATGTCAATGTGGGGGCTGAGAATGCCTTTTGCGGCCGGAGCATGACTGAGTGCCCAAGTTCCAATTATTGCGAGCACGCCGCCGATGAGGCTGGCCAGCAGCGCGATAAAACACGACTCGGCAAGAATCATCGTCACGACGCGACGACGTGGCCAACCGATCGCCCGCAGGATACCAATTTCGCGAGTACGTTCCAGGACGCTAGTCATCATCGTGTTGAGCGTACCGATGGCTCCGATAAAAATCGCCACGGCTGAAGTCATCCAGGCCATTGCGCTGGACAATTGCATCCGCGTGTCGGACTTTACAAAATCCTCAGTCGCGAGCGCGAGCAATTTTGGGTCGAGTGCCTCGATCGCTTCAACAGCGCGAGAAGCTTGTTCGGATGTAATCGGTCGACGGAGCACGACATTGATGTAAGTCACTTGACCAGGGCGATCCGTAAGCGACTGCAATTGAGTCAATGGCAGAATCATCGAACCGTTTTCCCACGTACTGGGGCTCTCGAAGATTCCCGCGACACGATACTTTTCTTCGAATAAATCGACCTCCTCGTTTGGCTTTAATTTCAGACGCTCGGCCAAATGAACTCCGAGTAACAGTGACTTAGGTTCGTCGGCAGGCAAAGAACTACCGGCCGCCAATCGATAATCGCCGAGCAGCCACGAGTCCGGAAGAATTCCCATCGACGGCACGCCGTAAACACCTTGCTCTTCGAAGGACAATGTCTCCAGCAAAACACCAGCAACTCGATCGACTTCCGCTACTCGTTCAATTTTCGCCACAAACCCAAGATCCACTGAGCTACTCAGACGGTCTGCGGAGCCTTGACGGGAAA
>JANLQO010000554.1:0-29574 GCA_031367855.1 Planctomycetia bacterium
CGGGATGGGGGAGATATGGTTTGCCGAGGACACACATGTTGGGCGCCAAATTGCGGTAAAGAAAATCCGTTCTTCCCGCGACGCCGACGCGGCGATGCAGGAAAGGTTCTTGTTTGAAGCTCAAGTCATGGGGCAGCTCGAGCATCCCTCAATTGTTCCACTTCACGACCTGGGGATGGATGCAAACGGCGAGATATTTTCCGTGATGAAGCTCGTCAAGGGATCCAGCCTGAAAGAGAAGCTGTCTAAGTTTCACGCGGGGAAGACCACGACCGATCTTGGATGGCCGCGACAAGTGGAATTTGCGCGTCTGCTGGAAGCGTTTGTAAGCATTTGTCGCGCGGTGGCCTATGCGCACAGCCGCGGAGTCCTGCATCGCGACATCAAACCGGACAATATCATGCTCGGTAGTTACGGAGAAGCTCTGCTATTGGACTGGGGATTGGCCAAACTGGTGGACCGACCCGATTTCTCAAGTTCAACGGCAGGCCGCTCCGCAGATCGCGTATCGTCCGGTTGCTCCACACATACGCAGGCTGGAACGATTCTCGGATCATTGGCTTATATGCCACCTGAGTTGGCCACCGGCGATTGCGACGCGATCGACGATCGCACCGACGTCTATCTGCTCGGGGCCACATTATATGAAATTCTCTCTGGACGACCGCCGCGCGATGCAAAAACGCGTTCCGAACTGCTGCACTTGGCTCAATCGCAACAACCGAATTCGCCACGGCTCCTCGATGCTAGTATCCCGCGACCACTGGACGCAGTCTGCGCACGTGCGATGGCGTTCCGCAGTAGTGAGCGTTATCCAACAGCCGCAGCGCTGGCAGATGAAGTTGAGCACTATCTAGCAGGTGAGCCCGTGACCGCGTATCGCGAAACCGCACCCGTGCGGGTTTGGCGATGGTGTCGTCGTCACCGTCGTTCGGTTCAAAGGACCGTCTTGACTTTGTCGTTCGTGCTTTTGGTTGCGGGCTTGTGGGCGAACTTTGCGCGGGCTCGCGATCTGGCTCTTCGTGAGAAGGCGCGGCAGCAACTTGCCAAGTTTCGCCAGTTGGCAGACGAGGCCCAGTACTTTGCCGCAAATCTAGATCCAGTAACTCAACACGCACCGTATTTCAATCCCCAACTCGTCTTGGCTCGCGGTGAAGAAGCGCTGTCATTCGCTACCGCCTGGGGTACCAATTTTAACGACTTTCCCCTGCCGACAGAGCAAGCCAGACTACGCGATGAACTCTACGGTTTGTTGTTGATCTTGGCCAATACCAATCTGCAGACAGAAAACCAATCAGTTGGGACCGAACAGGCTCTGCACTATTTAGACCTCGCAAGCGAGGCCCATCCGACGACGCAGTATTATCACCAGCTTCGCTCCAGATGCTTGAAAAACATCGGAAGCGTGAACGAGGCGTCTATTGAATCGCAACTGGCGCAAGACAATAGTTCCTCGACGACTGCACTCGATTACTTTTTGCGGGGTGAATTCCATCGTACCGCAGAATCATCCCAGGTTGATCAGTCGCCGCGAACGGTTGGCATCGTAACGGAACAACTATCCCTCCAAGCAGCCATCGACGACTATCAGCGTGCAATTCAACTCGATGCGCGACACTATTGGGCGCACTTTCAGTTGGCGAGATGCTATTTGAGTTTGGGGCGCGGACCGGAAGCGGTGGCGGCGCTGGGGACCTGTGTAGCGCTGCGGCCCGATGCACCATGGGCTTATAGCACGCGCGGCTTGTCGCAAGCCTTGCTGGGTGAGTTCGAAGCGGCGCACGCAGACTTCGAGAAAGCGTCAAGCTTAGATGCAACATTCCGCCCGGCTCGTCTGTATCGTGGATACGCGTTTAGTCTGCAGTACGATTACGAGCGCGCATTGGACGAGCTTTCTGCCGTGCTTGAACCTCCGGCCAGCCAAAGCTTGATCGAAGCTGCCTTTTGCCGCGCCCAGATTTATTATCAGCGCGGTGACTATAGCGCTGCCCTACGCGATTGCCAACGCTTCCTGCAAGATCGTCCGAAGACGCGACCGGCGCTGTGGTTAGAGTCCAAGATTTGCTTCCGCTTGAATGATGACACTAAGGCATTGCAGGTTATGGATCGATTCTTAGGAATCGAAGTCACGTCAACTGCCGCACTTGATAATCCTCTGGCTCGGTCGAAACGAGGCCAAGCCTTACGAAAAATTGCCATGGACCTGGATTCGCTAACAAGCAGACGCGTACTCGGCATGGCGCTGGACGAATTGCAAGCTGCCGCTGCGCAAGGTTTGCCCACCGGCGATGAAATGACCGCGGTCAAGGACTTACTGAATCTATCGACGGAAGTCATTGAAGAATATACGCGCCAACTCGAATTGGCGCCGAACAACATGGTTATACGAAAGCGTCGGGGATGGAGCTTTATTGATCTGCAGAGTTACGATCGCGCCGCCGCCGATTTTGAGACGGTCTTACAGCAATCGCCCGCAGATGCCGAAGCGCATTCGGGTAGGGGATATCTGAAGGCACTCGGAAAGGACTTCGTAGCGGCCGAACAGGAAACAGTGCAATCTATGCTGCTTGGAGCAAATGACTATTTGGTACTTCACAACGTAGCATGTATCTACGCCGTGATGTCCATTCACGACCATGCGATTGAAAAGGCCTACGAAGACCTTGCCCTGACGCTCCTAAGACGAGCAGTCGAAATCTATCGGCGAAACCCCAGGCCCAACAACGAAATTGAATTGATTCGTCAGGAATCTGCTTTCGGCGTATCACTGCGTGCGCGTCCTGAATTTCAAGAATTGATTGGTGAGTCAAGGTAGTCTAGCCCTAAACCAAGCGAAGGACTAATCATTATTTTGGAAGAAGTTTGAAAACACCCGAGATTCCCACGCGTATTTGCGGTTTAACGAAGTAACGACAAACGGCAATCACAAACCTACGGAGGAACTCAGGTGAAGAAATCAAGTTTCTCAAAAAGAATCAAAGAACGCAAGAAGCAATTGCTCAAGAGGCTTGCGGAGGCGAGGCAATATCGATGGATGCGAGGGTTTCGACATCCTCAACTTGTAATTGCATCCAATAGCATTAAGTATGAGTTGGCCGAGCGAGCACAAGCAATTGCACATGGTGGGCTAACGGCATTGCTCGAGATACGGCGGCTGTTTGGCCCACGACGCACTATTGATAAATCAGCGATTCATTATGGTTTCGTCGTAAGTCATCAGTCCTTCGGCGACAACTGTTAAGGCGGCGAGTTCATTTGCGTCGAATTCACTGCTCGCAGGGTGATCGCCGACTTTGAGTAGCTTGGCGGATTGTTCAGGCTGTTGTTTGAACTCGGCGAGCTGTTCGTCAAAGAGTAATATAAGGATTTGAAGTTCTTTTACTTGCGGCGTACGTCCGGTGAGCGATCGAAAGACGAATTGCAGCTGCTGCGTTCTTAAGCTCGATTGTCGCATACCACGTTCGGCCAGTCCGCGGGCAGCTTCGACATACTGTGGATCATTGAGCAGAACAAGCATTTGCAGCGGAGTTAACGTCGATTGACGCCGCACGGTGCAGACTTCGCGGCTCGTTGCGTCGAAGGACATCATCGACGGAGGCGGCGAAGTGCGTTTCCAAAAAGTGTAAAGACTGCGACGATAGCTTCCCGCTCCTTCGTCACGCGAGTATTTTTCACCCGATTTCTCTTCCCACAAGCCTTCAGGCTGATACGGTTTTACAGGCGGCCCCCCCAGGGTGTCTACCAGCAAGCCACTGCTGGCTAGTGCCAAATCGCGAATCATTTCGGCGGATAATCGATGCGACGGCCCGCGCGCCAGCAAACGGTTTTCTGGATCATCGCGGAGTAGCTCACGGGTCGGAATGGATTGCTGGCGATAGGTGGCAGACATGACGATTTGCTTTAGCAACTGCTTTACGTTCCAACCCGATTCGATAAATTGTTTTGCCAACCAATCGAGCAGCTCCGCATTGGAAGGCTCCGCTCCTTGCAGGCCGAAATCCTCGGCGGTGGTCACCAAACCTGTTCCGAAAATGGCTTGCCAGAATCGGTTAACGGCGACTCTCGCGGTCAGCGGGTGTTGGGGATCGACCAACCACAGCGCCAAGCCTCGTCGGTCCTTGGGCCAATCCGGTTTCATGCGCAACATGCTCCTCGGCGTGTCTCGCTCCACGGCTTCCAACGGCGCGTCGTAAGCACCGCGAGCCAAAATATAAGTCGGCCGAACCGTGGTTTCACGCATGACCATGATCTCTTGAATTGGATCATTCACTTCGCTGAAGCGATCCCGTAGTTGTCGGAGTTTGCCAAGCTCATGTTTGTAGTCAGCGTCCTGAGTTCGCAAATAGTAACTAGCGACTGCTTCGTCCGAAAGCGTTTCAACATTCAGCGAAACCTGAGTGTCGCTCGCAAAGAGCTGCTCAACTTCGATGGCAGTCAAATCCCGATCAAAAACTTTGAACTCGTCGACGCGTCCGTCCTTAAAACCGACATCGCGAAATCTTTGGCCGACAGCTAAATCCTTGACACCTCCGTCGTGTATATTTTTCGTTAAGCCATCCCGGATCACTTTGCCGGCGATCAGTTTACCATCGACATAAATCGCTACACCCGCCGCTCGACTCGAACCGTCATAAGTGATCGTTACATGTTGCCACTCGTTGATCGGCACAGGTTCTTGGGCCACCACGCGGATTGCATTTCCGGGATAGAAATGGATTAGCCCAGCGCTTAAGCGGCCGTTTTCGAGAAGCAACTCGTACCCGCGACTACCGGAATCGGTCCAAGCTTGGGAGCGATGGAAAATCACCGCGCGATCGAAATGACGTGGCGTGTTGAGCCACAGGGAAATTGAGAAGGCTTGATCTTTAGTGAAGTCACCGCCCGTTTTAAACGACACATTGTCTTCGCCGCTAAGCTTCAGGCTGTTGCCGACTTTGCCAACGTCGATCATTGGGTTTTCGGAAGTTGCCCCCGGCGAGTCAGGCTTAGCACGGTTGATCACTTTGTTACCCTCGAGAGTTTCCAGCGGGTAGTCGCCGATCAAATTCGCCTTGATGGAGCCTAGGACTAACCCCTCCAAAGAAACGTCAGCCGGCTTAGTCAATTTCGCGAGCCACTCTTTTCCGGCAGCCTGCTTACTGGTGACCAGTTCACGCAATTTAGATTCTTGTTCCGCGACCTGATTTCTCAACAACTGCAATTCGGCAACCTGCTGATCGGTAGACAGTTGCAGTGTCGGCGTGGGTGTGGCATCGGTGAAATGTGAATACAGCCCCGATTCATCGATGCTATTGAAGAACGACGCCAGTTGATAGTAGTCGCGCTGTGCAAGCGGATCGTATTTGTGATCGTGACAGCGACAGCATTCGAGCGTCAGGCCCAGAAAAGCAGCCCCAAAAGTGTTCACGCGATCGGCCACGTATTCGGCTCGGAATTCCTCTTCAACGCTACCGCCCTCATTCGTTTGGCGATGATTGCGATTGAAGGCGGTGGCGAGAATCTGCTCGCGCGTCGCATCCGGCATGAGATCACCAGCGATTTGCCAGGTGATAAATTGATCGTAGGACAAGTTCTTATTGAACGCTTGCACGACCCAATCTCGCCATGCCCACATGGCTCGGTAGCGATCATTCTGATAGCCATAAGTGTCTGCGTACCTCGCCACATCCAACCACTCGACTGCCATGCGCTCGCCATAGCGTTCGCTTTGCAATAAGCGATCTACTACGCGTTCGAACGCACCGGCCTCCCTGTCGGCCACAAACGCATCGATTTCAGCCAGCGTGGGAGGCAAGCCTGTAAGGTCCAGCGTTACGCGGCGAATCAACGTCTCGCGATCTGCCTCTGCCGAGGGATGCATCCCTTGACGTTCAAGTTGCGAAAGTACAAATCGATCGAGTTCATTTTTGCACCATTGGGATTGCTTAACGCTTGGAAGTGCAATCGCTTTCGGCGGAACAAACGCCCAGTGTTGCGAATACTCAGCGCCTTGGTCGATCCAAGCTCGCAACTTACGCTTTTCAGAGTCATTTAACGACAACTTTGAAGCCGGAGGGGGCATCAGCGTGTCCGCATCAGCGGAGAAGATTCGAGCAATCAACTCACTTTCGTCCGGCCTTCCAGACACGATAGCATGCTCTTTGGCAGAATCCTCGTCATCCAACCGCAAATCGGCTTTGCGCTCTTTTGCATCCGGACCATGACAGAAATAGCACTTGTCCGACAAAATCGGTCGAATGTCGCGATCGAAGTTGATTTTGTCATCGGCCCGCGAGGTGGATTGAAGAAAAATTGCTAACAGAAAACAGCCGATAAAGTTGGGAGGATAATTGGCAGGCATAAAGGTGGGCTCGTTCAAGCGGGATGTGGGCATGTTGGCAACTATTATAGCTTGCCTCGCGACGCCGCAATGGTTTTCACGATTTGCTGGCCTGGGCGTAGGTAAACGAACAGGGCGTTGCCCCTAATGCAGAAATCGCAGCGAAGTCGTTCTCACCCGAGATCCACCAGTTTTGCACTATGAATGCTCCGCGTCGCGGAGAGACGCGGTTTCGTAGTACGCGGTTACGTGCAATCGGTTGACTTACAATTCCAGACAATTTGAGCGATGATACGGGTTCGGCCCAACTCACTTTGTCACTGGAGTCATGCGATGCACATTCCCAACGATTCGAGGCGCAATTTTGTTCGCAAGACGGCCCTCGCGACCGCCGTTCTTTCGTTACCCACCATTGTGCCAGCCAAAGTGCTGGGGCGCGAGGGAGCAGTGGCTCCCAGCGAAAAAATCACCCTGGGAGTAATCGGTATCGGGCCACGATGCACTTACGACCTCAAAGCCATGCTTGGATTGACGGATGTTCAGTGCGTAGCGATCGCTGACGTGCAAGCCAGTCGTCGCGATGCCGGCAAAAAACTGGTGGACGAACACTATGGCAATCAAGACTGCAAACTCTATCGCGACTTTCGTGAGTTGCTTGCACGGAAAGACATCGATGCGGTGTTGATTGCGACCGGTGATCGCTGGCACTCGCCGGCTTCCATCATGGCTGCAGAGGCGGGCAAGGACGTCTACAGCGAGAAGCCTTGTGGGCTGACCATTGCGGCTTGTCAGCAATTGGCGGACACGATGAAACGCACGGGTCGGGTGTTTCAAGCAGGGACACAGCGCCGCAGTGTGCCGAATTTTCAGCAAGCGATTCAGTTAGCCCATGGCGGTAAACTTGGAAAACTGCAGACGCTTTACGCATCAGTCTACACGCCGGCTGTTGAATCAACCTGGTTGCCGGGTGAACCGACACCGAACAAAGAGGTGGTTGATTGGAATTTATGGCTAGGACCTGCACCTTGGCGACCCTACAACAGTCAATATGTTGCAGGCAAGTGGCGCGGTCAATGGGATTTTGATTCGGGCGCAAAACTTCTCGATTGGGGTGCACACACGGTCGATCTTTGCCAATGGGCCAATCAAGCCGACGATACACTTCCGATCGAATACGAACCGCAAGCCACGAATGTGACCGCACGCTATGCGAACGGTGTCAAGTTAGTGCTTGATTTTTTGGCGACGCCGTTTGCTGAACGCCCCGGCTGGGTGCAAGATCTTGGAACCTGTCCCGTGCGTTTTGTAGGCGATGCGGGCTCCGTCGAAACAGGCGACAGCGGCGGGATCGTCGTGAAACCGGATGTTCTGCAACAACAAATTGGGGCCTACAAGAAAGTTGTTGGGTTGGATGTCACAGCCCATGCACGAAATTTCTTTGATTGTGTTAAGTCGCGTGCACTCACTGCGGCTAATCCATCGGTGATGCTGCATTCCCACGTGGCTTGCCATGCGGCGGCGCTGGCGTGGGTTCTACAGCGTAAACTGAAGATCGATCCGGCAACGCTAGCATTCATCGATGATCCCGAAGCCAACTCGCTTCGCTCGCGCCCACAGCGCGATGTGTGGATTGCATAGATGTCCCGTCAACAAAAGATTGCGGTCAGCGGCTCGAGCGGATTTGTAGGCTCGCGATTGGTTGCTGCGCTGAGAAGTCGGGGTTGCGAAGTGATGAGGTTGCGGCACGCATCAACCAAGTCGTTGCAACCCGACGAGCTGCTCTGGAACTCCGAGAGTGGACTTGAACAGCCACAGGCGTTGAACGGGATTGATGCAGTTATTCATCTTGCCGGTCGCAATATCGCTGCGGCGCGCTGGACCGAGGCGGAGAAGAATCGAATTTACGATTCTCGCGTGGCTGCTACCAAACAGTTGGTCAAACAATTACTGACCCTGGATCGCCGTCCGCCTATTTTCATCGGTGCGTCGGCGGTCGGCATCTATGGCGAATGCGGTGACAAAATCGTTGAGGAATCCCAGCCTGTTGGAACCGATTTTCTTTCCGAAGTAGCATGCGATTGGGAAGCCGCAACGTTGCCGCTAGGCGAGGTAGGTGTTCGCGTTGCCCATGCAAGGTTTGGCATTGTGCTCGACCCTGCTGAAGGTGCGCTCGGAAAAATGCTACCGCTGTTTCGATGGGGACTTGGTGGACGGCTGGGCAGCGGCAAGCAGTATTGGAGTTGGATCGCGATTGAAGATGTGATCGAAGGCCTGTGCTGGCTACTTGAAAATTTGCAAGCCAACGGGCCATACAATTTCGTTTCCCCGCAACCTGTAACCAATAGTGAATTCACCAGAGTTTTAGCCAACTCCATGGGGCGCCCGGCTGCGTTTCCGGCCCCTAAGTTTGCTTTGCGACTGGCGCTTGGCGAGATGGCCGACGCGTTGCTGCTAACCAGTTGCCGCGCTGTACCCCACAGGCTTGAGACGTCAGGTTTTCAATTTCTTAGCCCAGATTTAGCTGATTTTCTCGAAGAAAAATTGTTAAAGGCCTAACGAACTAGACGGTCGGACGCGACTCGCGCTATGCGATTGGCAGATGGGTTCGCTTGTCGACTGGTGCCAAGTAAGCGCTGCATATTGCCGCCCAAGACAATCCATGCGCATAAGTCGTACCCGGCAGGACAACGCTGTGAAGCATTTTTGGGCATTACAAGCGGTCGCAAGGTCACACTCGGCACGAGTGACCCACGGTGGGTCGCATCTGCCGGATGCGACCATGAAGTACCTGTAGTTTAAGAACGCACGAATTCGCTGACGAAATTGCTTCACAGCGTTGCCGGCAGGACGGACCCATAGAAAGGCTGCCCTAATCCGGTTCACCCAACGCCTCAGACAAACAGATCACTGACGGATTCGCCTTTGGCGTCTTTGGTGACGTAGAAGGGGCGACCTTCGATGTCGAAGCCGGTCTTGGGGCTAATGCCGAGGGCGGTGAGTATGGTAGCGTGCAAGTTCTCGATGCTGACAGGATTCTTGATGGCCATCAACGGACGCTCAGGGGCGGTTTCGCCGTAGACAAAGCCCCGCTTCATGCCACCACCGAACATGACAACGCTCGTACCGCCGGTGAAGTGGCGATGCAGCCCGTAGTGCTTCATCTCGCTGACTTTGTCGACCGGTGAAGTCGCTTGATCTGTAGCTGTCGAACCGGGCTGGCCCTCCATCAACGCATCGCGACTAAACTCGGAGGCGATGATCACTAGCGTTCGGTCGAGCATCCCTCGCTGCTCAAGATCGCGAACCAGCTGCGCGATAGGGCGATCTATTTCTTGGTGCATGCGCGCCATCGTGGTATGACCGTCCGCGTGTGTGTCCCAGTGAAGAAACGGCACGTACTCGGTGGTAACTTCGACGAAACGGGCGCCAGCTTCGACTAATCGTCGGGCCAGCAAACAACCTTGCCCAAAACGGCCGGTATCGTACTTAGCAAAGCTCTCCTTCGGCTCTAAGGCGATATCGAAGGCCGTTCGTTCGGGAGCGCTCAGCAAGCGGTAAGCATTATCGAGCGAACGCAGTACGGACTCTTGTTGATAGTCGCTCATCACATCGCGATTGGGGCTACGATCGAGCAATTTACGCAACAGCTTGTCACGATTCGAAAACCGATCGCTGGTCATTCCTTCGGGTGGACGCACTGACGCAGCGGCTTGATCCGGATAAGGCAAATTCATCGGCCCAAATTCGGAACCAAAGAACCCCGCGGTCGTAAACGCTTTGAGTTCTTCGTTTTCGCCAACACCCTCGAGACGTTGGCCAACGTTGATGAATGCGGGAATCACCGGGTTGCGAGGACCAAGCACCTTTGCAATCCAACTGCCGATGTGAGGGCACGCGACGGTTTGCGGTGGCACATACCCGGTATGCCAATGATACTGATGACGCGAGTGCAAAATGCTGCCCAAGTCTGCTTGAACCGCAGAGCGAATGAGCGTCGCGCGATCCATGACTTGTGCAATGTTCTCAAGCCCTTCGCAGATTTGCAGTCCGTCGACCGAAGTATTAATCGCCGGAAAAGTGCTCAGCATCCGAGCGACTTCCAAGCCTTCGCGGTACGGTTCATAGCGTTTGGGATCGAAGGTATCCGGCGCGGCCATTCCGCCACCCATCCATAGCAGAATACAAGCGTCAGCGGTGGCTTTAGGGTGTATGATCGCATCAGCCCCAATGACATGGCGCGTCGCGCCGGCCATGAGCGCGGCGGTAGCTGCGGCGGTCAAACTACGCACGAAGTCGCGACGTTGAATTGCGTGCGGTGCTGTTGGGTCGGTAAAGTCGTACATGCTCTCACCTAGGCAAGGGGTTATCTGTGCTCGACTCGTAATTGGATGCGCTCGACTTCGTTATAGTATTCGCGACGCAGCAACCACTCAGCGGCGGCTTCGTCCAGCAATACGGTCACCTGCGGATGTAACTGCAGTGCTGAGGCAGGGATCTGCGCCGTCACGGGCCCTTCGACAAAGGCGCGGACCGCGTTGGCTTTGTTGCCACCCGTAGCCAGCATCAGGATGCGGCGAGCCTCTAGTATCGTACCCACTCCCATCGTCACCGCCAAATACGGCACCTCCTCACCGACCGCAAAGAACCGCGAATTGTCGATGCGAGTCCTCTCGGTCAGCGCCTTTAAGCGCATGCGACTGGCCAGCGATGAACCCGGTTCATTGAAGGCAATGTGCCCGTCGGTGCCGATGCCTAGTAGTTGCAAATCGATGCCGCCCGAGTCCCGGATTTTTTGCTCATAGGATGTACAGTATTCAGCATAGTCACCCGCCAAACCGTCCGGCACATGGCACTTGTCCGCGTTAAAATCCGCCTTGGAAAAAAGATGCTCGCGCATGAAGTGCTGATACGACTGAGGATGCTCTGGCCCCAAGCCGACATATTCGTCCAGGTTAAACGTCGTCACGTCGCGGAAGGACACTTTGCCTGCCCGCTGCGCTTTGATCATTTCTCGATAAGTGCCCAGCGGCGTTCCACCGGTCGCCAAACCGAGCACCGCCTTTGATTTCTTCTGTACGCAACCAACGATTATTTCCGCGGATCGGCGACTGACATCGTCGGCCGTGGGTAAGACAACAACACGCATCGGCTACTTTCTACTTGGGAACGTTAGCCGTCGAAGACTTTTCCGTAGCAGCCTTCTCAACAGCCGCTTTCTCCGCCGCAGCTTTCACGTCAGCCGCCTTGCGCTCAGCTTCTTCAAGTTCCTCAGCCTTAATGACCGCTGGCAACTCTTTGCCTTCGGCGATCAGTTTCATCGACAGCGAGTTGACGCAATGCCGCGTGTTTTTCTTGGTCATGCGCTCGCCCATGAATACGTGCCCCAGGTGTCCGCCGCAGTTGGCACACAGAATCTCTGTGCGTGACCCGTCGGCGTCGGTTTCACGTCGCACCGCACCTTTGATTTCATCATCGAAGCTTGGCCAACCGCAATCGCTTTCAAATTTATCGGTGCTTTTGTACAGCGGTGCGTTGCAGCGGCGGCAGATATATGTCCCCGGCGTCTTCGTTTGCCAGTACTCGCCCGTGAACGCCCGCTCGGTCCCTTTCTTCAGAATCACGTAGCTTTCTTGCGCCGTTAGCTCATTGAACTTTGGCATTTTCTTCTCCAGTTTCTTAGTCTCAATATCGCCGGTTTTTACGGAATTGACTGTAGCCGTCGAGCTTGCGTCAGTTGACTTTGATTCGTCGCTTGTTTTTGCTTGACTATACTTTTCGTCGGTCCCCGCTGCATTGTCTGCTACAGGGCTATTTGCAACGGGTTTCAAAACGACATCTTCCGTTTTCTCATCACGCACTGCGGTCGACGATTGTCCGCAGCCGAAGACTGCCGCCAGACTACAGAGCGCTAGGATGCGTTTGATTCGCATAAATTCTCCTTCGAACCATGAAGAACAACCGGAAACCAACTTTACCGAACCAGCAAGGGCGGTTTCAAGACTTGTTAACGATTCAATTATAGCCACTTCGCCCAGATTGGGACAATGCATGCTGAAGTCCAGTATCCGACGCACATCGACACTAGGCTTTGTCTCAAAAGGGGTCTGACCCTTTGGAGGGCATGCAAAATCCCTGACAAAAGAACATGCCCGGAGAGGGTCAGACCCCTTTTCGGACAGGCTCTTAACATTGCTCTGGTCGCGAGTTGTTAAACCAATGGCCCGATTGATCTTTGCCGCGCACGATGACCCCCTTTTCGTTCCAGCCGAGATCCGCATGCACTTCGGCGCTGCAATAGCGTAGTGTCAAACCGCAGCGTCGGCGATCGGAGCCATTAGCAGCCGAACCGTGAAGCAATAAATCGCTGTGCAGCGAGGCTTCACCGGCTTTCAGTACGTCGAACACGATCTGGCCGTACTGCTCAGGGTTGTCGATGGACTGGTTCAGCACATTGTGTTCGGAAGGATCGCTTGGCCGGTACGTCAAGTGCCCGAACCGCTGTGAACCGGCGACGAATTGCACACAGGCGTTTTCGACATCCGCATCATCAATCGCCAACCATACGGTAACCGCTTTCGAAGGTGACAGCGGCCAGTAACTTGCGTCTTGATGCCACGCGACCGCTTTGCCATCGTGGGGCATTTTGCAAAAAAAATGGGATCCCCATGCAATCACGTTCTCGCCCAACATATCCGCGACAACGTCAATTATGCGCGGCTCGGTTAGAATGTCGTACACCGGACCATATTTAAGGTGTGCTGAACTGATCGAATAACTATCACCCCCGGCCTGCATGACACGCTTAAGCAAATCATCGAAATAGGACCGAATCGAGAGTATTTCATTGTCCGAAAAGATCCGTACTGGAGCGAGATAACCGTCGCGGTTGTAGCGAGCGACTTGCTCGACCGTTAAGACTTTCGGCGTAGCATTCTCAACTTCGTAAAAGCGCAAGTCTCTGCCGAGTCTCGTCAATTCATCTTCAGTTGGAATTACGCTAAACTGCTTTGCCATTGTCATTCGCTCTCATTAATCAATTTCACCCAATAGTATCCGCACGGCGGGGCTATTATGGTCAGAGCGAAGTCGTTTTGACAACGCTGCCAGAAGGTCGCTGTCCGCTATCCAGAGATTCAGAACCCCATTTCTGCGGCATTAACGTTAAGAATGCGTAAACTGCGGGCCTGGCTGAACCGCTTCACCATACTTTTCAAGGAGTCGGTAAAGCGAGCGGCGGTTGATTCCAAGCACCCGAGCGGCACGGGCCTTGTTGCCATTCTGCTGCTTCAAGATCGCTAGGACGTGTGCCCGATTGAGTGAATCGAGATCCGTGGTGCCGCCAACCACTGGCGTTGGGCGACAACCTTCCTTAAGTAACTCGGGTGGCAAATCCTCGACGGTGATTACACCCGACGCATCCGCGAGAACTTTTGCTCGCTCCAGTGCATTTAGCAACTGCCTAACATTGCCAGGCCAATCATAAGCCTCAAACAGTTCCAAGACGCCTTGAGCCAGCTTCCACGAACTACCCAAGAAGTGTTTGCACAAAATAGGAATATCGCCAGCTCGATCTCGCAGCGCTGGTAACTTGATACTCAGCACATTGACCCGATAATAAAGATCTTCGCGAAAACGTCCCGCAGCTACTTCAGCGCCCAGGTCCTTGTTAGTGGCTGCGATCAAGCGAACCGAAACGCGGCGTTCCTTTATCGAACCCACTCGACGTATGACCCCGTCTTCCAGGACTCGCAGCAACTTAGCTTGCAGCGCACCAGCCAATTCACCGAACTCGTCAATAAACAACGTTCCTCCATCTGCCAGCTCAAACAAACCCAGCTTCGAAGCAATAGCGCCAGTGAATGCGCCTTTTTCATGACCGAACAACTCGCTTTCCAGCAAGCTCTCCGGCAATGCGGCACAGTTGATTACGACCATCGGCTTATCCGCCAATCGACTGTGTGCATGAATACCGCGCGCAACCAGTTCTTTACCCGTGCCGCTTTCGCCTTCAATCAGAACTGGCTTGTCGCTAGGCGCGATACGCTCGATCAAGTGCAGAACCTTTTTGACTGCCACCGACTCGCCGATAATGGTTGACGAAGTTCGCTGGCGTTCAATGACGTGACGCAACTGCGAATTCTCGCGCATTAACTTGGCTGTCAGTGAAGCTTTGTAAATCAAACGATCCAAATCCGAAAGGCGAATGGGCTTGGTTACATAATCTACCGCACCCGCTTTCATCGAAGCGACTGCCGTGGGAATGGTCGCGCCGCCGGTGAGCATGATGACTTGAAGCGCTGTATCGCCTTCACGGAATTTTTCCAACAACTGCACGCCATCCATTTCCGGCATGTGAACATCGACCACCGCAACATCAAACTGCTGCGTTTGAACCGCTTGCAACGCCGCCGGGCCACTTTCGACCGCTACTACTCGATAGCCACGCTTGGAAAAGTACTGGAAAGCCGACTCACGAAAATCCGTTTCGTCGTCCACCAGCAGCAAATCAATATCAGTTAGGTCATGAGTCATCTTTTCGTTACCTTAAATCCCATGCTGCCACCATGAGGCAAATTCTTTCAAATCGAACCCCAACTGCGAACGCAATTGCTGTACCGAACGGTTGCTGGAAAAGCCAGAAATGAGATCGGGGAATCCAGAACTTCACCGAAAAGTCCGCCAGATTCAAAAAAACGCATTTGGTTTTTGCGTCCAACCCCAACACTGACGCCTCTCCAGTCATACGATTTGATCTTATAGCTTCGCGTTAAACGTTCTAATATACTGTGTACGCACATGGGCGAGCGAATTCGCTCGCTTTGTTTGTCAGTGGCGGCGGATTCTCTTGAATCTCGTTGAAATTCAAGCGAAACCCGATGCGTAAGCGAGGACGTTAGATCCAAGCGACAGATCTGAGTGTGAAGTATTTCAGCTGCTGCAAGCGTTAACTTTTCCGCCGATTGTCTCGAACGTTCTCAGGATCTTGTGTCTGATCGCCGGTCGAAACCAAAGGGAGTGTTAACACAGCTGTCGTTCCCGAAGGTCCCGACTTTAGTTCGAGCGATCCGCCATGCGCTTCAGCCAGTCGACGAGCGATGGGGAGGCCAAGGCCAGTACCGCGCGAGCGTGTTGAGAAAAACGGTTCAAAGATGCGTTCCATGTTTTCAGGAGGAATTCCAGGCCCTTCGTCGATGACTTCTACTTGCAGCGAAGGTTGGTCGCCTTGCCAAGTGTCCGAGATTGCAACCAAGATGGGTCTGTCTGGTGGACACACAACCATCGCATTCTCGATCACGTTACGCAGTATCTGCTCCACCGCGAAAGCGTCTGCAATAACGCTACGAGTTTGACCTTGGAGGCTGACGGTGAAGCAATCGCTACTTGTCTTTGCGGCTTGAGCAACATGTCGACACGTGGCTTCCACGATTTCGACAATGTCGCATTGCCGCAAGTCCAAACGCATCGGTTTGGCGAACTGAAGCACCTCTTCATATAAGTGTAATAAGTGGTCATTCGCGCGTTGAATCCGCCCCAGCAATAGTGAGGCGTTTGGGCGATCTTCCAATTCGAGCGCTAACGTTTCCAGCGCTGCTTGGCTGCGCTGGAACGCGTTGCGGCTTTCGTGGGCAAGCCCCGCCATGGTTTGACCGATTGCTGCCAATCGCTCCTGTTGCACGCTGCGCCTCTGCGCTTCAATCAAGTCGGTTAGGTCATGTCCGACGAGCAATTGCCGGCGCATATCCACTTCGTCATTGGGATTGTGAACATGCGATACATTGCGAGCAAACCAGCGAATCGTTCGCTGCTTCAATCTGCTATCGACGAGTTTTGTGTCTATGGGTCCGCATGGACTGGTTGAGCGGGTGCGCGCGAGCAGTTCATAAACTCTTACACAATCATCCGGCGGAAACAAATCGTTGATGTTACATACATGTGGTGGCAAGGCGTCTTGGCAACAAACCAACTGTGAAAAAACGGTATTCCCTCTTTCGATCTCTCCGCGCGCGTTGACCAGGAGAACACACGATTGTGTCGTACCAATAATCGCCTCGTTAAGGTCTTTCTCGCCTTGCAAATATTGCGCGACAGCTTCGGTATGGTATGCGTCTTGAATCAGGGCTAAGTCGAGATCCATTAGCCGCGTGATCGCCGAAGACAAGCATTGAAAATCTTCAATACTATCCGTCCAGTTATTTGCAACCGAGGTTAGCAAGCGATCGCGCATTCGGCTCAATGCGGTCGCCGTCCAAACTTGCGGCAGGCCAATCTTGACATGCCGCCAACCCACAAGCCATCGCTCGCGCACAAAGTCCTGGTCGTATTTTCCAACAAACAGCTCCGCTAGCCAGCGTTCAAGCGTCAGCTTCAATCTAGCGACTTGCTGTTCACCGCCGCGAATCGCTGCCGCCGCATTCGGTTGACTAAGGATGGTTGTATAGAAGTCATCGACCAGGTCGCGAACATGGGGCTGTACCCTAGGCCAAGCAGCCACAGCCAACTCGATGTCCTTGTCTGCGAGCGCGATGTAAGCTCGCATTGCAAGGTAGCGCTGCATCAGTTCAAGATCAGGCGGTATCGATTCGGACCGCGCCTCGGAGACGTTCATTTTTTTGATTTCCGACGCGATTGAAGGACATTAAACCTGGTCGCATCCGGCAGCAGCGACCCCCCTAGAACAAGAACGGTGTATCGTTCGCTCAATCCGTATGATCCATTTTTACGTGTTGCTAGGGTGCTAACGCCGTCTCGCTACCCTCAGGGGCGGGTGGACTCTCAAATGATCGTACGTAGTTCACCAAGTGCCAGATGTCCTCCGGTGGAATCGCAGCCGCTGGCATGGGCGTTCCGTCAATTCCTTCGGCAATCCGGCGATAGATTCTCTCTGGTTCGCTACCACCTCGAAAAAGTCCTAAACGAAAATCGCGAGCCAAAATGCGTCGTGGCGGCAACGCTCCGCGAGCGACCAATGGAATCTGCGATTCCTCGTCCGTCGGTTCGATGCCGATGCGCATTGTCCACTCTTTGGCCCAATCGTCGTAATCGACATTCGTGTTGTTGCCATAGCCTTCTTTGCCGTGACACTTGCCACAGGCTGCAGTCTCGGTTCGAAAAACCTCTCCACCTCGCTCGATCGATTTTTTCAGCGGTGATTCATCTGCCGTTTTCAGGGCTGCCAGTACTTCAGCACGGGTAGCTGGGACCGGAATACCTTCCGGAGGCTCTGGAATATCCTTAACGCGATCTACGGCTGCCAACCAACTTTCGCAAATGTCCGACAATGTATCTTCAACGTTGGCGAGTTGTTCCTTGAATTCATCCGCCTTGGTCGTTTCTAAACTCGCATCAAATAGGCTTTCGTTGGCTTCGAAATCAATGTCCTCTGCTTGTCTCAGTAGGTTGCGTTCCAGTTCGCCCCGGATTGAAAGATAGATGACATAGTCGGTAAGCACTTTCACATCCTCAGGCTTCAACTCTGGTATCGCCTTCATTGAAGTACCGTCGATTCCGTGTCTGATCACATACTCCAGATCTTCGCGAAGCGGCTTAACGCTACGGGGAGTGCTCTTAAATTTGAACTTGCCGGCCCGATAGTCTCGCGGATACGGATCCAGCAAGGCTGCCGTTGTGCCGCGCCCGTTGCCTACAATTCCGTGGCAAGTTGCACAGTGCTTCTCGTACAAGCCCACACCGGTTTCCACGTGACCTGCCGCTTTCACACGCTCAAGACTGATCAGATCAGCGTAATCCTCCGACTTAAGTAACGCGGGCAAGCGCGGATCGGTTGGCGTTCCGAACATGCGCTTAAGCGCCTCTTGAGTCTGCTCAAGCGCGACTTTCATTGAGGAGCCCGATTGAATCTCCAAGCTTTTTGCAAATACCATATTCGGCTCAAACTCAACTTTACGCTCTGCACGACAGCCGCCCAGCCCAATGACGCCCAGCGCTATAACGCTGAGCGCCGGCAAGTAGAGCAGCATTGACGACCGAAAAAAGTGAATTCGTTTATTCGAGAAAGTGTTGTTGGATTTCATCAGGATTCGACTCGTTATCATGAAATAAATGCAGCTAGGCTGCGCAAAGGCTGTAAAAAACTCTACTTCGACGTCAGCTTTTCTGACTGAGAAAGGGCTCGTTCGTCATCGATCAGAATACGAATTGGTGGCGTTTCAAGATCTTCGTACTGGCCATCGCAAATGCAACGGATGCAAGCGAACATACCTGCCGCTCCGAGTAGCAGGGCGATTGGCAATGCCACATAAATCACGCTCATGGCTTCGACTCCTGAAACGTACGTGCGGATAGCACAATCGCTAATACGCTTACCGAACTGATCGGCATCAGCATGGCTGCGGCCAACGGGCTAACCAACCCCGCCATGGCTAGCGTGACCGCTATCAAGTTGTAACTGAGTGAGACCGCAAACATCGCATAAATTACTCGACGGGTGCGCCGCGCGCCGACGATTAGATTATGGATGCTGGTCAATTGGCCCGAAGCAACATACACCGGTGCAGCTTGAAGACTAACTTCAGCCCCACCTCGGACCGCGATCCCGACATCTGCAGCGGCCAGTGCCGCTGCGTCATTGGCTCCGTCGCCAACCATGACGACAACGGGATATTGTGAATGCGAATTGCGCACGATATTCAGTTTCGCTTCCGGGGATAATCCGCCTCGACAGTCTTTCGCCGCAAGGCCCAGTAGAACGCCCACTCGATTTACAATCTCTGGATGATCGCCCGAGAGTATTCCCACTGTCCAACCATCTCGCTCAAGAGTGGCAATCGTTTCACGAGCATTCTTGCGCAGTGGGTCAGACAGTCCTAGCAGCGTACAGAGCTCGCCATCCACCGCAATCAAAAGCGGTGATTCACCTTGTGCCAGCGACCTAGTTACTAGTCTAAGCCAATCTTGGTGGACGGCTATCCGTTGCGAGCGCATGAATTCCAAATTGCCAATCGCTACTCGACATTCACCTACCGATCCCAGCACGCCTCCCAGGATGGCTTTTTCGAGCTTGCCAGATTCGCATAGCTGCAATTTTCGCAGCTCGGCTTCGCGCACTACGGCGCTTGCCACTGGGTGAACACACCTGCGTTCAATCGACGCTGCTAACTGCAGTCCGCGATCCGATCCCAGCAGTGAATTCACCCGTTGTCTCCCCTCGGTCAATGTGCCGGTCTTATCTAGCCACATGCGCCCGCCGGTTGCGAGTTTTTGCAGCGACTGCCCGTCGCGAATGAGCACGTTGCATTTCGCCGCGCGCCCAAGCCCGACAGCAATCGCCAGCGGTGTTGCTAAAGCGAGCGCGCACGGGCAAGCCACGATCAACAACGACGTCGCATGCGAAGTCGCTATGCCAAGCCCTGAGGGCAACCACACAGCAAATGTCAGTCCCGCGAGCAGAGTGACAACCACGACAAATACTCCTCCGATGCGATCAGCCAGTTGCACGATGGGCGTCTTTTCCGCCGCAGCCGTTTCGACCGATTGCATTACTCGACCAATCCGACTCTCGCGACCGACCGCTTGCACAAGTACCTCGATCGGAGCCGTGACGTTAATCGTTCCCGCCGCCACCGACTCGCCGACATTCCCTGCAACGGGAATACTCTCACCAGTTAAAAGCGATCGATCGATGGTCGTCTCGCCTACCACGATCACTCCATCAACTGCCACGCATTCACCCGGTGCGACGCGAATCCGCTGACCAAGTTGCAAGCTCCCCGCGAGCACCATTTCTTCTCGGCCATCGTCTGTGATGCGAGTTGCATGACGCGGCGTGATACGGAGCATAAGGTCAACGGCGCGGGCTGCTCGCTGCTGTTGTCGGAATTGAATCCACCGACCTATTAGCAACAAGAATACCAATGCTGAAAGGGAGTCAAAAAAAATGTGACCAGAGCCGCGAATAGCATTAACGATTCCAACCAGCGTGCCCACCAACAATCCAATCGCAATCGGCAAATCCATATGCGGTGTTCGAGCCGCTAACGAGGCAAGAGCACCCACGAAAAACGTCCGCCCTGGTCCAACTACAGCCAATACTCCCAAGGCTGTGCCCATCAATCCCAAAAAATAGCGATACTCGAACACAACACCAGAGAACTCACCGGCATAAAGTGCCACAGCGATCCACATCGAATTAGCCGCGAAAAATCCTGCCATCGCGATCTGAGTTAGCAACCGCCGGCTCTCATGCTCAATGTGCTTGTCAGGCGAACGATCTAGCGGAGCGAGTTGATAGCCCATCCGTCCCATCAACTGGGCTATAACGCTAAGTTTCGTCCGTCGCGGGTCAAACATAATTCGAATCGTATGATCGCTCATACGCACACGCGCTGACAACCAACCGGGAGTCGCAGTTGACACATTTTCGATCAACCAAGCGCAAGCCGCGCAATGCAGACCTTGAACCGCTAACTCGACTAAGCAAGTTCCATCGGCTTGGTCGTGCGAAGCCGCCGTACCAAGAAACTCGGGCTGATCGAATTGACTGTATCGATCGGATCCAGCAACGACTGGAGACGCCGACTCAGGGCGAAGTTGTTCTCGCAAAGCATAGAACTCATCCAGTCCCCAACCATGAATCAGTTCGTAAGCGCTACGGCAGCCAGAGCAACAGAACACTCGCCGCGCATCCTCACTTATCAAGCAACTAGTCGATTGGCCACAGTGAACACAGGCGCGCGCAACCACTTGTTCGCGCTGCAACGGACATGTGGCTACAAAAGCCGTCCCCGCATCCGCAGGTGGTGTGAGTGGTTCAACTGTTGGTTCGAAAAGGGCCATGTTAGACGTCGGTAAACTTGTAAGTCGAAGTCAATATTATTGCGGTTGACAGCAAGGCAAAGGTGTCTGCACTAACTCGTCCAGCGCCTGCGAAAGCGCTTCGGGCGAGCCTGCGCGATCTCCATCTGATGGAAGTTTCATAACAGGAATTTCGGCCAACGAATGGAGGTTTGCAAATCCGCGACCAGCCAGCGTAAAGCTACCGGCAACGATCATCATGATCGCCACGGCCACTGGCACAAATTGCCGCAGTCGGCCTGCGAATAGCTTGGTGCTCATGACTACTCCCACCAACGCCGGGACGCTGCCCAACCAAAACGCGACCATCACCATGGGGCCTCTGACCCAACTGCCCGTACCGGCCGCAAACAAGGCGAACAAATACAGCCATCCGCAAGGCAATAACGCTGTAAGCAAACCCGTCACCAAAGCCCGCGTCGGTGGATTCATGGAAAAGACCAACGGCCGTAAACTTACCAACCACCGCGAAATCAGCGACTGCTTGGGAACAATCAAAGTGCTTGGTCTGGGCGAGAACCAGTTGACTGTCCCGCGGCGTAAAGAAGTCCATCGAAGAACTTGCACAACCCCAATTGAAATCATCATGACGCCGACTATGCGGGCTGCGGCCAATTGCACCCCCAGCACCTGGCCTCCCAGGTCCGTGAGTTGACCCGCCATGCCGGCCAACAAGCCTACTAAGGCGTACGTAAGCATGCGACCGAAGTGATACAGCGAAGCGTTGAAGGCCAAGTGTGGGCGCGCGTCACCTGCACCGCTGGCCCAAATCGCCAGTGGTCCACACATGCCGACACAGTGCAGGCTTCCCAGCACGCTCGCGGTTAAAACGGCTCCGACAAGAATCCACATCAAACGTACTCGTTTCGGTTACTTGACCTCGAATTCCCGAGACAAACTGGCAATTCCATGATCGCCTTCAATGACCAATTCAATCTGCCACAAGCCGCTGTCAGTTAATTTTGTATCCCCTTGGTAATTTCCGTCGGCGACCGTTGTCAGCCTAAACTGATCCACTGCCGAGCCTCGCGCATGGCGATAAAGCTTGGCAGTTACGTTTAGCCCAGGCATCGGATGGCCATCGCGATCAAGAATCGTAACCAGCAGCGAGCGATGGCCCGGATGCTCGGAAGGAACGACGTTGTAATCGACTTGCCAACCGAGTTGCTCTGCCAACTGCCGCGCACGATGGGTGACATCCCAGTCCAAAGCCGCCTGATGATAATTCGGAATGACCGCTATCGTCGGGTCGCTGAGACTCAGCACTATGGACACAATGCCAATCACTACCTGCAAGCTCAGAAAGCCGACGATCAGGCTGACCCAAAAACGTCGTGCCCGTCGTTCTAGTAGCTTCAATTCATCAGGATTCATTGCCACAGTTTGGGTTGTCACTAACGCGGCCCTAAAAGGTTGAACTTGATCTCATGGCGATGCTTGCTGTCGTCGACAATTTCAATGACGGAGGCTTCACTACCGTCACCAAAGGTTAAGCTTGGTTCAAAACGTACATTGATGGGGACCATCGAGGTCTCACCTGGCTCTAAATCGATGGTGGATTCATCCAGGACTTCCAATTGCACACCTCGGGGTTGCAGCATGTTCAGTTTGTAATGCTGTACGACTTCGCTACGATTCACCAATCGCAATTGGAAAGTATTTGAAATCGTACGGCTATTCACATTAGTGAACAAAGCTCCTTTACCGCGTATGATTCTCGCATCGAAGCCATATTTGGTCGAAATCGCATACGCCAAACCGCTTGTCACCACGATCAACAACAATGGGTAAATAATTGTACGGGCGCGCAGTATCCGGAACGGCTTCTTCGCCAATTCGTCTTGCGATGTATATCGAATCAATCCTTGCGGATAACCGACTTTATCCATCACCGCGTTGCAAGCGTCGATGCATTGTGTGCAGTTAATGCACTCCATCTGCAAACCGTTGCGAATATCGATACCCGTTGGGCAGACGACCACGCACTGATTGCAGTCGACGCAATGCCCCGCTTTGTCTTCGGCTACATGTTTCCCTTTCTTGCGAGGCTCACCGCGATTGTAATCATAGGCCACAATCAGCGATTGTTGATCCAGCATCACCGATTGAAACCTCCCATAAGGACAGGCAATCAGGCATGTCTGCTCGCGGAAAATCATAAAGTCATACATCAACAATCCCGTCGTTGCCGCCATGACTAAGAAAGCGGTGGGGTGTTGGAACGGAGTGCTGCGTATCCACTGCGACAAACGTTCTGGCCCGACGAAGTAAGCGAGAAACGTGTGCGCCAACCACATTACCAAGACAAGATATACCGCCAGACGAGCGATTTGCATCGGGAACGATAGGCCCTGCTTCGCCTGGCCACCTTTGCCAGAGGTGCCTTCGAAGAAGCGATCAATCGGTCGAAACAAAAACTCCATATAGACGGTTTGCGGACAAGCCCAGCCACACCAGGCGCGACCCGTGACTGCGGTGATAAACACGATCGAGATGAACGCCGTCAGCATCGTAAGCGCTAACAGTAGCGTATCCGTCGGTAAAAACGTGTGTCCAAAGATCGTGAATTCGCGAGCTGCAATGTCCAATCGAATCAATGGTCTGTCACCGATCTTCAAATGGGGAACTACCATGAAGATGACCATCAGCACATAAGCCACGATGCGACGCCGATTCCACCACGTTCCTTTGGATAACTTGGGACGCATCCAACGTCGACTTCCGTCACGCTCCAGCGTACTGAGCACTTGCTCAGGCGATTCAAGTAGCGCATCGCTACCAGGTAACTCGCGACCCGTTTTAGCACGCGCAATATTCGTTGCCACGTGCTGCGATCCGCTGCAGTTCGAGCACGCACCCGAACCGCAGGCGCCAAAGACGGGTAAGTTTGTTTCAAACATGTTTAATCGACTATTCTTTAGCCGCAGCTTTTTTGTCTACGGCCGCTTCAATCGGCGGAGCCGGCCACGGAGCAATTTGATTGCCATCTGGCCCTTTAGCCTCACCGGCAGGCTTTTTCCCACGCAATGTCGCTACATACGCTGACACCAGGACTACTTCATTCGGATGGATTCGATTAGCCCAGGCTGGCATGGCACCGTTGCCTGCACCCTTGGCGATCACCCTGGCAATATCTTCGATCTTCGTGATATTCTTGTAGAAATCGTCGGTCAGGTTCGGACCGACCTTGCCTTCACCCTCGCGACCGTGACAAGAAATGCAATTGGTCTTGTAAACCGTTTGGCCGACCTTTAACCAACTTGGCTTGGCGGTGTACGCCAAAATCGTTTCCGCATTGGGCTTTAAGTCGCCGATCTCGGAAAACTGTAGCCGCATGTTGACCGCCAAAGCAGCGTCGTATCCCTCGGTGACCGATCGTCCAGGAGCACCGATGTGAAAATACATTGCATAAAAAACGCTAAAAACGATTGAGCCGATAAACATCCACTTCCACCACCCGGGCAGCGGATTATCAAACTCTTGAATGCCATCGTAAGCATGATCGGCAATTGGGTTACTCTGCATGACGAGGATCCTCCACATCATCGCTCAGCGGAATCGATGCGAACCGCTGGCTGGCCTTATTACTTAAACGTAACGTGCCATACAGCATGATGCCGAAAGCCAGCACGAACAGGATGAGCGCTGCTTTTGCGCATTCCGAGTAGTCGAGCGCACTGACTAAATCCTTGATCATTCTATTTATCCTAGATTATTCTCGGTAATGGTTTCAATTGAGTGCAGCAGTTGTTGCCGTGGGCTCAGCAGCGGGGGCTGTAGTAGCCGGTGTACTACCCGCAGGTACAGCTTCACCATCAACTTTCTTCTTCGTTTCTTCGGTGCGGAACAGATCCGTTCCCATGCGTTGCAAGTAAGCAATCAAGGCAATTGCCTGCTTCTCTTGCACGCCCGCGGGTCCACCTTGCTTGACGATGTCCGCGGCGACGCGTTCGGCCTGCTTGCGAGCGTGCTTGTCGGCGTCGGTCATTTCTTCTTCTCCATACTCTGCACCTAAAAAGTGCGAGGCCACCACCAGCGGTTGTATCGCGCTGAACTTCAAATCCGCCGTCAGCAAATGCCCGTACTCCGGCATCACTGTACCTTCAGAGACCAAGCTTGGATTTTCAAAGTGAGACCAATGCCAGCCGCTTCCTCGCAGTCCACCTTCACGGGCTAAGTCAGGGCCGATTCGCCGACTGCCCCATTGGAAAGGATGGTCATAAATGAACTCGCCGGGCTTACTGTATTCCCCATAGCGTTTTGTTTCGGCAACCATGGGACGAATCTGTTGCGAATGGCAGTTGTAACAGCCCTCCGAAACATAGATTTGTCGCCCGGCGAGCTCCAAGGGTGTATATGGCTTGACAGTAGCAATCGTAGGAATGTTCGTGCGGATTAGGAAAGTCGGTATCACTTCGAACAAGGTGGCCACCACAACGGCCACAGTTACCAATACCGTGAACTTGACAGGTAAACGTTCCCAACTGCGGTGCCAAGACATCTTGGACCACATGTTGAGCTTTTTGCCGAATTCTAATACGGGTGCATTCGCAAGTTCATTGACCGGCTGCACAACCGGTTCGTCGTACATCCGAGCCAACCGAGGTGCCGAGAGAATCGGAACTTCGTAAGTACTTGGGCGCGTGCTCCAAGTCATCAGGGCGTTGTAGCACATCATGATAACGCCAGATACATACAGCACACCGCCCAGGACTCGCAACCACCACAATGGCACGATCGATTGAGTCGTTTCGACAAAGTCGGGATACATCAAATGCCCTGTTTCATCGATGGCCCGCCACATGAGTCCTTGCATCAATCCGGCAGCGTAAATGGGAATGATGTAGAGCAGAATGCCGATCGTGCCGATCCAAAAATGCAGACTGACGAGGCTCTGACTCCAGATTTTTGTCTGAAAGACTCTCGGCAACAACCAATACAACATGCCGAACGTCATGAAACCATTCCAACCGAGAGCACCGGCATGCACGTGAGCGATCGTCCAGTCGGTGTAGTGGCTGAGAGCGTTGATACTTTTGATCGAGAGCATCGGGCCTTCGAAGGTACTCATACCATAGAAAGTCACGGCAACCACGTAAAACTTCAAAATCGGATCCGCTGCAACTTTATGCCAAGCACCACGCAGCGTTAGCAATCCGTTGATCATCCCGCCCCAACTGGGCATCCAGAGCATCAAACTGAAGAGCATACCCAGCGTGCTGGCCCACTCGGGCAGCGACGTGTAATGCAGATGGTGAGGACCAGCCCAGATGTAAATGAACACCAGCGACCAAAAGTGAATGATGCTGAGCTTGTAACTAAAAACCGGTCGCTCCGCCGCCTTGGGCAAGAAGTAGTACATCATACCCAGGAAAGGCGTCGTCAAGAAAAACGCTACCGCGTTGTGACCATACCACCACTGCATGAACGCATCTTGAACACCTGCATAGATCGAGTAACTGTGGAACCACGAGGTTGGTACGACCAAATTGTTGAATACATGCAACAGTGCAACCGTAACAATTGTTGCAATATAAAACCACAGGGCGACGTACATGTGACGTTCACGGCGGTTGACGAGTGTCATCAGGAAGTTGCCACCGAAAATCACCAGCCATACGACGGCAATCGCGATATCGATGGGCCATTCGAGCTCGGCGTACTCCTTGCTTTGGGTGATACCTAGCGGCAACGTGACGGCTGCGGCGACGATAATCGCTTGCCACCCCCAAAAATGCAGATGGCTGAGTGTGTCACTCCACATTCTGGTTTTGCACAACCTTTGCGTGCTGTAGTAGATTGCTGCAAAAACGGCGTTGCCCGCGAAAGCGAAGATCGCCGCGTTGGTATGCAGTGGCCTCAACCGCGCGAATGAAAACCATGGAAGTCCTGCGGTCAACGACGGCAAAACTAGCAATACAGCGACCAACAAACCAACAAGTGTCGCCACTAGGCCCCAAATAATCGTGGCCGTGCAGAACATTCTCACTATTTGGTCGTCGTACGAGAAATTCTCAATTACGACTGGTTCAGGCGTGTTTGGCTTTTCAAGAATTCCAGGGTTTTTCGACGGATCGAGCTCAGCTGTCGTCATCACTAGCTATCGTTGTTAGTAGGTGCGAAGGGCAACCGCCAATCCTTGGGCAGGTGCAATGATCTTCTTATATCAAACTAAGTGCCAGTTCGCTCCCCAGATCCCAAGAATTCATGCTGCGAGCGATTTCAGAACCCAACTGCGGCACATAACCGCACAGTCGCAGTCAATTACCTCGCGATCGTTGGCCAAGTGAGTGTGGCGAGACGTATGGACAGCTCACAATTCTGTGCAAAAAAGCACGGTATTGGGCGGATCCGCTCAGAACGGGAGAAGATACGGGGGTACAGATCGCAGCAGTTAGAGCGCAGGCTTTAGCCGCCCAGCAGATCGTCGCGAAATCAGAACCTGGCATTGGTTGATCCGGGAATAACGTGCGCCTAGGAGACTGACTTTGTGTTTGGTGGGTCGCTCCTGCCGGGTGCGACCATCGCTGAGGCACGCAGAATCCAGGTGGTTTGGGCCATCCTAATCAACGCCAAATGAACCGGTCGGCCTCTAAAGCCTGATCTTCCACAAACCTAAGCTCGTTATCGCCAGTCGCTGCCCGGGAAAACAGCAAACGGATCCGCTTCCTCATTATCTTCGGCTGCGGGAATGGCCGCTTCGGCAAGGGGCGCCAAAGAAGCATTATCGAGCAAGTCTGATGGCGGTAAAACGTCAGGCACATTTGCAACCTCAGCTGCAATCAAAAAGTTTCGAAGAAGTTGGAATCCGCTGCGAGTCAAAATGGATTCAGGGTGAAATTGCATACCAAATACCGGCAGACGCTCATGCTCCAACGCCATTATCTCCCGCGTGTCGGACCATGCGGTCACTCGTAAACCGCGCGGTTGGGTGGCTGGATCGGCGACGAGCGAATGGTATCGCGCGGCGGAAAACGGATTCTCTAAACCCGTAAACAGTTTGGAATCGGCAAATCGAACCTGCGACGCGCGCCCATGAATGGGCATTTGGGCTCTTACGATGCAACCGCCGAGTGCTTGCCAAATGGCTTGATGCCCTAAACAAATCCCCAACATTGGCACATGCTCGTAAAATCGCCGAATTAATTCGAGGCACACACCTGCTTGATCTGGACTTCTTGGGCCGGGTGAAATGACGATTGCATCGTAATTGGCGATGGCCGAATCTTCCAAGTCCAGTTGATCGTTGCGCAGGACAGCGACCTGTTGTCCCAAGCGGACCAAATAGCGCTGGAGGTTGTACACAAAGCTGTCGTAATTATCGACCAGCAGAATCATGTCTGCGGGCTCACTTTTTTATGGGACATGAGTCGAATCAGCTCGCGACAAAAGTCGGGAAGATCGTCCGGCTTGCGACTGCTGATTGAGTTGCGATCCACTACCACTGCAGCATTTTCAAAGAGCGCTCCGGCGTTGATTAAATCGTCTTTGATTCCAGGCGACCCAGTGACGCGCACGCCCCGATAGATGCCCGCTGAAACGGGAATCCAACCGCCGTGACAGATCGCTGCAACCGGTTTGCCGGCTTGGAAGAACTGGCGAACCAATTCCAAAACTTTGGCATCGCGTCGCAACTTATCCGGCATGAACCCGCCTGGAACCACGAGTGCATCGAAATCGGCGGTCTGCATATCCGCAATGCAAGCGTCCGAAACGCAGGGGTAACCGTTCTTCCCCGCATAGGTTCGACCTGCTTCATCGCCCGCAACCACTACCCGCGCACCGGCTTCAATCAGCCGCAATTTCGGATACCACAATTCCAAGTCCTCGTAGATATCCCCGGTGAACATTAACACACTTTGACCAGCCAGAGGTAACGATTCGTTTGTCATCGATTCTGCAGTCTATTTTGAAGGTATTTTTCTATGAACTGGAGTTGGGAACTGGAGTTGGGAACTGGAGTTGGTCGCGTACCAAGACTACCACCGGTTAACCCTGCAACTCCTTCATCCGTGCTTGATCAACCCGCCAAAGCTGCGTCCCGGTTACGTAGGAAACTGCCGTCGCGACGATAGCCGCTATGATTGTATTGATGAAGACGAAAGCAGTATCCATAACGATGTTGGACGTCAATGCGAAACGCCGAGGGTCTGGTCCTAACAGAACATCATAGATGCCACTAATCACGAGAGCAGCAACTGCACCGCAAACGATTAAGGCTACGGCACTGAGCATTAATGGCTTGAGTTTTAATTCGCGTGTTATAAAGCGACAGAAAAATAGTGCCGAAGCAGCGACCAGCACGCCAGTGGAGAGAATTCTCAACGGCCAAGTTGGGTGATATGCAGTCGTCAAAGATAGCCACAGAAAATAGGCTGCCGCCCAGTAGACACCATGAAAAACCAAAGCCTTTGTGTTCATCAAGGTTAGCGGGTGCTTCCTGG
>JANLQO010000506.1:0-3658 GCA_031367855.1 Planctomycetia bacterium
AGTTTGCATTCCGGTGGCGCCCAGTTTACGCTAGGTGATGGCGCAGTACGATTTATTAGTCAGACTATTGATCGCAACGTATTACAAGCGCTTGCGAACCGTGCAGACCGAAAACTGATCGATACGTCCGACTATTAGTGCTTCTTCGCAAAAGGGGTCTGACCCTCTCCGGGCAGGTTTTATTGTCGGGGATTTTGCATGCCCTCCAAAGGGTCAGACCCCTTTTGCGACAAAGCCTATTACCGAACATTTAAACTTAAACAGAAAGAACAAGATGAGCCATGATTCGATGTCATTCGGTGAATCATCGCAAGCTCCGTTGAATGAGCATCGCAATCCGATCTCCATCGCAATGCTGTTTTACGTCCTGACGCTGGCAGCAATTGTGGCTGCTTGCCTTGGTCGGCTTTCGGGCGATGCGCGTGTGACCTACGGCACGTTGGGTACTGTAATCGGCGGAGGCAGTTTTATCGGGCTGCTCATCGGCTTCCTGGGCGGTACGTTCTACTTCAAATCAGTGAAAGCCTCGCTGGTCGGCTTTGCTGTCGGCGCCCTCTTGGGCACCGCAGCTGGTGCGCTGACTATCATCCGCGAGGTCAACTTCGTTCCTATGATGACGATCGCCTTCAGCGGATGCTGGCTGATGGTTGTCGTTATGCTGCTAGCCGCCAGATGGCAAGTTCGCGGTTAGAACAACTTGCAGGGTGGTTGAGGTACGAAACCCACCACCATGTGCAACAAGTTAGCTGGTGGGTTTCGTAACTTAACCCACCCTACAGTAACATGCCTAACGCTTGGTTTTCTTGCTCTTTGCGCCGCCTTGGCGAACTTTGTAACGCGGATTGCTCTTGCAAATCACATAGATTCGGCCGCGTCGGCGCACGACTTGGCAATCTGGGTGACGGAATTTCAAGGCACCGATGGAGGATACCACTTTCATGACGGTTGCTTTAGCTATCGAATGGTTGGCAAATTGAACTGCAAAAACGCGAACGAACCGCGTGAAAGCAGAGAATCTTCGTGCCTGGAATCGGCGATGGCTGCGTCGGCGTCAAACTTTGCCCCGCAGGAATCCCGAATTCTAGGGTTCTGCCCAAATTTCGCAACACCAAATAGCGACCCTTGGACAACCTGGCAAACGCGGCTACGATTCGGGACATGTCAAACGGACTCAATCCAGAACAGCAAACAGCCGTCCAAACGCTTCGCGGCCCGCTTCTCGTCTTAGCGGGAGCGGGGTCCGGGAAGACTCGCGTAGTTACATTTCGGATCGCAAACCTTATTCGCCATGGAATACGGCCCGAACGCATCCTGGCCGTAACGTTTACCAACAAGGCCGCGCGGGAAATGCGCGAGCGGATTACCGAGATGTTGGGGCCGAAAAAAAAGCCCAAACGTGGGGATCCCGCCCCGCCGGCACCCGTAATTGGCACATTTCACGCGAACTGCGTACAGATTCTTCGCCGCCACGCAACTCGCTTAGGCTACCCGGCTCGATTTGCCATCTACGACCGCAGCGACCAGGAATCGGTTGCTCGCGAAGTGCTACGTCAACTGCGAGTCCACGAAGGGATGCTCAAACCGGGCGATTTTCTGTCGCACGTCAGCCGCTGGAAGAACTCCGGCGTTTCGGCGACCCTGGCTGGCGACAACGCTCGGACCGATGCTGAGCATGTCGCGGCCAGCGGCTATCGGCGCTATCAGCAAGCGATCAAACTGGCCGGTGCGATGGACTTTGACGACTTGCTGCTACTGACCGAAGAACTGTTCAACCAACACGAAGATGTGCGACGTGACGAGGCGGGCCGTTACGATCACGTGCTCGTCGACGAATATCAAGACACGAACCAAACTCAGTATTCCATCATCAAATATCTGGCTGGTGGACATCGCAACTTGTGTGTGGTGGGGGACGATGACCAGTCGATTTACGGATGGCGGGGCGCCGAAGTACAACACATTTTGAACTTCAAACGCGACTGGCCCGACGCTAGCGAAGTCCGTTTGGAAGCGAATTACCGCAGCACTTCGGCGATCCTGGAAGTCGCCAACCGCTTGATCGTATTTAACAAGACGCGGCACGATAAGGTCTTGCGAGCCGCTCGAGCCGCCGGCAAACCGCCGCGCATTCTGCAATTCAAGAACGACGTCGATGAAGCTCGCGGAATTACTGAAGAGATCCAACGTATTTTCGATCGCGCCGTGTATGAGCCGAAAGACATTGCAATTCTATTTCGCACCAACGAACAACCGCGTGTGTTCGAAACCGAACTTCGCAAAGCTAAAGTGCCTTACACGCTGACCGGCAGCCAATCGTTCTTTGATCGCAAGGAAGTCCGCGACTTACTCGGATATTTGAAGATCTTGGACAATCCGAAGGATGAAGTTTCGCTGCTGCGTATCATCAACACACCGCCTCGCGGAATAGGTACCAAGTCCGTCGAGCAATTGTTGCACACCGCGGTATCGCAAGGTAAGAGTGTTTGGGATGCCATGCAGGACCAACTGCTAATCAGTAAATTCCCCGAGCCCACCAAACGCGGCCTGAGCTCTTTACAGTCCCTGGTGCAGCGACTGTCCGCTCGACTCACCGCCGGCGATTCGCTTGTAGCAGTGGTCAAAACACTGATCGCTGACTTGGATTACCTCGATGTCATCGCGAGAACCTATCCAACACCTGACGAAATTCAGCAACGTCAATCTTCCGTCGAAGAAGTCTTGAACGCGATCGCCGAGTATGAAGCCGACGACAACTCTGCGTCGCTCGCAGGCTTTATCGACAATGTTGCCCTGGCTGGCAAAGAGTTCACTAGCTCGAAGGAGAAGGAACGTCAATACAACGCGGTCGCATTGATGACCTACCACAGCGCCAAGGGACTTGAGTTTCCAGTGGTTTACATGGTCGGTATGGAAGAGGGCATCCTTCCCCATCGCCGTTCGCTGGCCGACGATTTTGATGATGTCGAAGAGGAGCGGCGACTATGCTACGTCGGCATCACTCGCGCCCAAGACGAACTCACACTCTCACTTCCTTTGCAGCGCATGAAGTGGGGCAAACCGCGAGACACGTTTGTCAGTCGCTTTCTCTACGAATTAACCGGCCAAGCGGACAACCCCAACCGCCGCAAAGCCATGGAGGGTGCGCGTAAAGAGATCAACCACTCCAAGCGGGCCGCGGCTGCGAAAAGCAAAAGCGGGTCACCGCCCAAGAAGTAATGGTTGTCTTGTCTCGTACCCAAGCTGGAGCTTGTCTCGTTCCCAAGCTCCTGCTTGGGAACGCAGTCCTCGAAGCTCAGCTTCGGCGCACTGCGTTTTCTGCACCTCACTCCTGTCGTGGCAAACACCTGGACGGGAAATGGATCGCGAAGCGGAGCTTCTGAATTGTGCGTTCCCAAGCTGGAGCTTGGGAACGAGTTGGAAATCGCTCAGTATCGCTGGCCGCATTGCATCAGAAGCCGAACCTCAGCGACAATCCTCGTCGCAAAACACCGCCGTTAAATCCCGAGCCTCCGTAGTACTGCGGCCGATAGCTGTACTGAGACTGATAGCCATACTGAGGCTGATAGCGGTACTGAGACTGATAGCTGTACTGCGGCTGATAGCTGTACTGAGATTGATAGCCGTGATACGCGTCGTGGCTCAAGCTGTCGTGGTAACG
>JANLQO010000624.1:0-4470 GCA_031367855.1 Planctomycetia bacterium
TTAGACAGGCCCGCACATAGCGGCGCAAGTCAAAGCGGCGCAAGTCAAAGCGGCGCAAGTCAAAGCGGCGCAGGTCAGAGCGACCCAAGTCAGAGCGACCCGGCTCAGAGCGACGCAGAGCGCCTTCGAATCGCCTTCGAATCGGTCACGTCACATCTGCCGGATGCCGACGAATTTGCGGACTTGCGAAGGGGACTGGACGGCTTTCGTACCATCTACCGGGAGGACCTGCAGGCGGCGCGGGCGATGAGCTCCGATCTGACGCTTGCCAGCGATGCGCAGCGTATCGAACTGGCTGCGTTTACAATGGTGGTCAATGCCCTGTTCAATCTAGATGCAACCAAAACACGTGAGTAATGGCCTATGTCTGAAAACCTCCTCGAGCAATATCGCTGGTTGCAATCGCGACGCCGGTTCTTGAGCCACACCAGCGTGGGGCTCGGGGCGGCTGTGCTAGGTTCCTTAATTGCCAAGCAAGCGCCTGCGGCTATACCAGGTCTGCCGCATTTTAAACCCCGCGCCAACCGCGTGATCTTTCTGTTTATGGGAGGAGCGCCCAGCCAAATCGAATTGTATGACTACAAACCGGGGCTTGATGAGAAATACAAACAGCCGCTGCCCGACGTGGTCCGAAGCGGCCAACGCGTAACCGCCATGACCGAAGGCAAGGAACATTTAATCCAGCCGTCCATCTTCAAATTCTCACAGCAGGGTAATTGCGGTAGGTACATGAGCGAACTGCTGCCGCACTTGTCAACCGTGGTGGATGATCTGTGCTTTATTAAGTCGATGCATACAGAGGCGATCAATCACGATGAAGGCAAGACCCAGCTGTGTACCGGGTCGCAAATCCAGGGCAAACCGAGTTTGGGCGCCTGGTTGAGTTACGGGCTGGGATCGCTCAACAGCAATCTACCCGATTTTATTGTGCTCAATTCGGCGTTTTGGTCCGGCGACCAGCAGAACGTGCAAGCCCTTTACAGCCGCCTGTGGGGCACGGGGTTCTTGCCGTCCAAGTATCAAGGAGTGGCCTTCCAATCCGCAGGCGATCCGGTGCTTTTTCTCTCGAATCCGAACGGTGTTTCGCGTACCAGCCGGAGTAAGATGCTTGAGCTTGTGACTCATCTCAATCACAAACACGCGGCCGACATCGGAGATCCGGAGATTCAGACCACGATCGCCCAACAGGAGATGGCTTTCCGCATGCAAGCCTCAGTCCCAGAGCTGACCGATCTTCGAGACGAACCCGATTCGGTGAAGAAATTGTACGGAGCCGAAGTCGAGAAGTCGGGCTCGTTTGCACGAAACTGCTTGCTCGCGAGGCGGATGGTCGAACGGGGCGTACGCTTTGTGCAAGTCTTCCACCGCGGTTGGGATCATCACAGCACACTTCCTGCGAAACTGCGAGGACAATGCAAGGATGTCGATCAACCCTGGGCTGCTCTGATTCAGGATCTTAAGATGCGCGGGATGCTGGAAGATACACTGGTTGTCTGCTCCGGAGAGTTTGGACGGACGGTCTATTGTCAGGGCAAGCAGAACGCCACCGATTACGGGCGCGATCATCATCCGCGATGTTTTACCGCTTGGTTGGCCGGCGGAGGAATTAAGGGAGGTATCGAGCACGGACGGACGGATGAATATAGTTATAACATCATCGATCAAAACGGTGGGCCAACGACACGTTTCGAGGACGACGCGGTCCACATTAATGACCTGAATGCCACCATCCTAAACCAACTCGGAATCGATCACCGCCGCCTGACGTTTCCATTCCAAGGTCTCGACCAGCGGTTGACAGGCGTCGAAGAAGCACACGTCGTCGAGAAGATTATCGTTTGAAGCCGGCTCTAGGTTTAACGACCATGGTCATCTCTGCTGACCATTTGTCGCGTTGTCTCGTTCCCAAGCTCCCGCTTGGGAACGCGGTCCCTCGAAGCTTAGCTTCGCCGGCACTGCGTTTGCTGCACCTCAACACCTGCCTTAGTGGACATCTGAACGGGTACTGTGTCGGGAAGCGGAGCTTCCGGAGTGTGCGTTCCCAAGCTGGAGCCAGCTGGAGCTTGGGAACGAGGTTGACACTATGGGGCAAACCATTATGTGAATCCGACCCCGGGTGATAATGCAACAATCGGTTGCTCGTTGCAACAGCTTCGTTTAGCGGATTCGGGTGGGACGTCGTTCGAAGGATTCTGATCGAAGAAGCCCTGCGGCTTCAAGAGAAATCCGAGGTAGGCTGTCGGCATCACCGGATAGTCCTCTGGTCTTGGAACATGCGTATGACCAAATGTATACCAAAACACGACGTCAGTATCGACAAGCGGACGATTCTGCGACGTCCACTTAGTTAGACCATCGCCGCCCGAACCTTGATTGGGATAGTCGCCTGTCATCACATTGTTCATGATTAGAAACCTAATAGTGCAAGCCATCCAGACCACAGCCGACCTCGAGAACGAATTGAGCCGCCCGACACAAGGTGTGCTTGATACACTAAGAGCTTTGGATGAGGACGTGATCGTGCTCGGCGCTGGGGGCAAGATCCCACTCGACTTCCATGAATTACCGCGAAGCGGTCCGAAGACAATAGCCGGTGGTAAGCGGAGCGCTACTACCGGACAGTCTAAGTATCACTTTGTTAACGCTGCGATCTGATCGAGATCAACAAGTTCTGCTGCGTCCCCTGCCGCGCTGACGAGATCGCAGATCAAATCAACCGTTTTGAACTCGGGATCAACCACTCCAAGGCAGGATGGATGAGCCAAAAAATCAAACGTTGCCTTATTGTCTATCGTCCACCCGATCGCTCGACGAATGGCTTCGAGGAACCATTCGAGCTTCCACTGTCCCGTGCGAAATGCTCCGATGTCGCTGATGGGACTCATCGGAATCTCCACCAGCCCAGTGGGATAGACAAAGGGCTGCGCCTTCAGCTGAGCTTCAACAATGCTCCTGTAGACCGCTTCGTTGGGCTCGACTCCCGGATCTGTATTAGCATGACTAGGATACAAACTGCTAACCCATTTGAATCCAAGGTCAAGCAACATCTGCTGCAAATCCTCGCGACCATTCAGGCCAGTCGTAAAACCACCCGGCGTGCGGAAGCCGCGATTCTCGATCTTGGTTCGTTGCTTTAATGCCAAAGTGGTAAGGCGAATGTTCTCCTGAATAAGTGCTGATAGCGATCGGCCCTCGATCAGCCAGGGTGAGCGCTGAAAGCGAAATTGCAGCTCCTGGCTGCTCTGTGCCAATAAATTCACGTGATCGTAGGTATGATTGCCGATCGGATGCCCCTCCTCAGCAATCTCTTGCAGCCATGTCACATCCGGTTGTTCCAGAACGCGACCTACACAGAAGAAATGTACGCGGCCCCCATGCTCTTTCACCCGGCGGGCAACTGCGACCGAATACTTCTTGGCTGCTTCGTCGAGGTTGCCTTTTTCAAAGTCCCAGTGCGTATCCTCGCGTCTCGGAAAATTGCGGCTCATCTCCAGGTCCAAAGTTATCGCAATTCTCGCTTTCTGGCTATTTGCCCCTGCGTCAGCCGCTAAACTCTGACACGGCGCAGATAGACTAAGTCCTCCCAGGCAAAAACCGCTTGTCGCCTGCAACCAGTGGCGACGGTTTAGTAATGGCCTTTGAGTTGACATTATTTCTTCTCCTGACCAAGAGTCACCCAGGAAACTTGCGTGATCAACTGATTCAGGGCAGCGAAGGAGATGGCAGCATTGACGGCAAAGCGTGGTGACGTGTTCGCAGGAAAAGTCGCCAGTGATGCGTCGGCGACAAGGAACACGTTGAAGTCTTTAGATAGGTTCTCATAACCGGCCGTGGTGCGGCAGTAACACATGTCGGTAGCGTAACCAGTCAAAAGAACATGTCGCACGCCGTTGTTCTTTAAAAAATCACGAAGCGCCGCGTAACCCTCCGCATCGTAGATAACAATGTCCTGTGGGTCTACCGAAACGGATGTGCTGACGGGAATTGGTAGATTCCAGAATCCTTCAGCATTGAATCTCGCACCAGAATCCAAGCCTGGGAATTGTCTAAAGTAGTCGATTACGGGTGTATTGTTACTTAGGGATAATGTCTCTGCTAGCGGCTGGCCGGAGTAGTCAAAGTCAGCGAGTACCTTTTTCAGCTCGTTCTCACCCGCCTCGCGTTCTTCTTGGTTGGGTACCCTACTGAATGAACGATAGATCTTGGTACGAACAGGATCCGCTCGACCAGGCAGGCTGTACATGATGAAAGCTGTTTTGCCACGCAGCTTCTTCAGAAACGGATCGATAACAACCTTAGTATGCTTGGCTGCGACTGCGTTCTTGGTCGGAGTACAGAAGTCGGCGACCCCGTTCGGCTGGGGACTCTTCCAGCCCCATTGGTCATCAATGGCCCATGGATGAACCATGATGACCGCCGTCTCTTTGGCCAGCAGGTGATTGGGGACTTCAATGATCCCGCGAGCGTTGT
>JANLQO010000027.1:0-12548 GCA_031367855.1 Planctomycetia bacterium
GCCTCGTGGGGCTCGACGGATTGCCAACTCAATCGATCGCTACTTTCCGCTTACCCGGTTTGGCGACTGGCGCACTCCTGTTGAATACCACCTTGGGCAACTTCGGTACAGGTACCGCCCACATTCAAATTCGCTCGCTCACCGATAACTCCATCGTCGCGGATGCAACTGCGAATCTTTCCGCGAGTACGGAGACGACTACCAACCTTTCCGTTTCAGCGACCAACGCGAATAAACTAGAAAGGAAATCCGGCTTTACGCCTTTCACATTTACAGTCACTCGCTCCGGTGACGTTTCCGGCTCGACAACAGTCAACTATACGGTAACTGGTAGTGGCATAAATCCAGCAAACGCAACTGACTTTGGCGGCACATTCTCAAGCGGCCAAGTTACTTTTGCAGCCAACGATTTGACAAAGACTATCACGATTAACGTTAGCGGCGATTCCACCGTTGAGCCCGATGAAAGCTTTGCCGTCCTGCTGTCGAATGCGAGTGGAGCAACGATTCTAACAGCCGCTGCCGTTGGTACGATTCGCAACGATGATGTGTTACCAACCACCTTGATTATTGCAGCCACCAGTGCTGATAAAGCAGAAGGCAATTCAGGTAACACGCCGTTTACCTTTACAGTGACACGGACCGGCGATATTTCTGGCACGACAATAGTTAATTACACGGTAACTGGAAGCGGAGTTTTCCCTGCGGACGCCACTGATTTTGGCAACGCATTACCGTCTGGCCAAGTATCCTTCGCCCCAAATGAAACGTCGAAAATCATCACGATTAACGTTCACGGTGACACTACCAACGAACCGAATGAAAAATTCACGGTGACGATTTCTAGCACCGGCAGCTCCGTCGTCATAGCGAACTCTTCAGCTATTGGAACAATTCGCAATGACGATGCCGCGACAGGATTCTCACTAACGTGTTCGTCGCTTCATGTGGGCTTAAATACCTGCACCGTTTTAGGAGCGACACCGGGCGGCGTTGTCGATCTCGTTAAGGGAATCCAGCCCGGCATTCGATATCTTCAGCAGTTTAAAGTACAAGTCAACATGCTCGACCCAACCGTCGTCGCGCAGGGAATTGTACAGCCAGATGGACATGCGGTTGTTCTGTTCACGATCGCCAATGAGCAGTTGCTACAACAGGTTTTGTTACAAGCTTTCGAGCAAGCGCCGACTCCGCGTACTTCAAACATAGTGCTTGTCGCAGCACCGCTTCTATCTGAGGGCGGCACTGGCGGCAGTCTAAGGTCGCTCAGCTCAAGTGTAATGCCGCCGATCCTGGCAACTGCAATTTCGCGTTGGACGGCGTCTGGGATTTCGAATACAGAAGCAAATTTACTCAACTCGGTCACTGTCTCAGTCGTTGATCTACCGACAGGCATGCTTGGTGAAACCGTCGACAATCGCGTCTACGTCGACATTACCGCCGCTGGACTTGGCTGGTTCGTTGACAGCACTCCCAATGATGATTTCGAGTTTGACATAGCTGTCAGCACCACCGAGCGTGTTGCATCGGCAGGGAGTCCAGCCGCAAGTGGCATTGATTTGCTCACAGTATTGATGCATGAATTAGGACATGTGTTAGGCTTCGCGGATGTCACCACAGATTCAACCGGCCCACTGATGTCAGCCTCACTCCTTCAAGGAACTCGCCGATTACCCAACGACGACGCGTTCAACATATTGCAAACTTTCAGCGCATTGGACACAAATCACGACGGTATCATTTCGCCCATTGATGCACTTCTGATCATCAATCAATTGAATATTCGATCTCTGATTTCAACTCAATTATCGAATGCGATCCCAGCGGGACTCGACACCAACGGAGACGGAATCTTATCACCGATCGATTGTCTATTGGTTATCAATTATTTAAACCAACGACAAGCGAATGCTGGAGGGCCAGCGAATGCAGAGGGCGAAGGTTCAACTGCATTTGACCAACAATCAACCTCGCTAGCCACGCCATCAGTACAAGCAGACGTCGACAACGATCTCATCTCCACTCTCGCCGCCGACGGCTGGATAAACGGACGAAGAAAATCCTTAAGCAACAGTTAGTAATGCCTGGGCCGCCATTGGACTGCGGGAGACGCTTGACAAGACCGGCAATTAACTCATCAATCTTCCAGAGCAGGAACAACCATAGAATGGGCTTCTAAGATTACTCCACGATTAATTTCCACCCCTCTGCCGTGACCTCCACCGCGCTGTGGCCGCAGTATTGGTCATACACCGCTTCCATTTCTTCGATGCTATCGAACCAGCCGATGATGGAGGCGGCGCCGAAAGATTCACCCGCCTTTACCGGCCGCTCACCGACTTCGTGAATGAAGCAAACATAGCCGGTGCGCTGGTGGCACCAGGCCTCGGATGTGGCGCTGGGATTAAGCACCAGCCCGGCGAGCCACGGGCCGTCGGTGCCGGTCTTCGGGTCGCGAGTGTGGTAGGCGCGGATCATCCGCTGTGGCACGCCGTCGCGGTCGCGTCGGTAGTTGAATTTCTCATCCGGCGCGAAGTCGGTGAAAAACTCACTCGCCGGAATTTTCCCACAATAGCTTAGATAGACTTCGCTGAACGTATCGCCGGCCCGGTGTTTAAGGTGACCGGGCAAGTCCTGTCGGAAGAAGAGTGCTGCGCCCTCGTTACGGCTGAAAATGCGGTCGGAGGATATGAAATACCGTTTGTCGGAGGGAAAGATCAACGTCTGCCTCCATTCCGATCCGGTCTTCTTGCCGGGTGCGGCCAACGTGTAGTTCCAACTCTGCTCGATGGCCACGAAATCCCTTCCTTCGATGACGCGAGGCTTGAGTTCCTTCGCCTGCGTGCAAATCTGCGGACCTTCGATGCTGCGTTTAGGAGTCTTGCCGTGAAAAGCATTGTTGAAATCGTATGGCAAATCTCCTGGCAACTGGCTGCGATACTCCGCATCGCTGCCTGGTTCCATAATCCAGTCTTGGATATCGAGGCCAAAGCCCAGGTCGCGCGCGCCGGTTTTTTTGTCATGAAAACTCCCAGCTTCAACCCCGCTGACATAACCCATCTTCCTGATGGAAGCCTCCAGCGCAGCCCCCCGCAGTGTGATGCGTTCTGCCGTTTCTTCAACGGTAAATGAATGCGTCCCTTTCTGCTGCGCAAGCGCCGCATTGATAGAAAAGAACAGCACCGCCGCTGCTATCATTAAAATGGCTGGGTTAATACGGTAACTATTTAACGTGCTGGGATTCATAGCGTGAGATTTCTGATTGCGTGACTTGGTCTGAAATGTTCTTGCTGTAAGCTTAGTCGCGACGCTTTTCCTGCTCAAGCAAGATTGACGATTGCGGTCCGACCAATAGCAAATCGACGCTTTCTGAGTCATACTGCCCTTCCTCACCTTTCCCCCACCTTAAGAGCCCCACCGACTCGAGACCTTAATAACATGGTGCAACTAGTAATTCTGCTTTGCGCGACTTGGATTGGAGACTGGACCGAATTTCGCGGCTCGAAAGCAGACGCTACCGCCACCGGTCCTGCGACACCGTTGGTCTGGTCTGATACGCAAAATGTCGCTTGGAAATCCGAACTACCCGGACTCGGTTGGTCCTCGCCTGTGATCGCAGAGGGTGTGGTCTATCTCACAACCGCTGTCGCTCAAGGCTCTGAACTTTCACTGCGAGCCTTGGCAATTGACGCCGCGACCGGCAAGATACGCTGGGATCGCGAGATTCGAAAACTGGACAACATTCCAGCAATCCATTCCAAGAACAGCCACGCGAGCCCAACGCCCATTGTTCACGACGATGCCATTTATGTTCATTTCGGTGCCATGGGGACTGCGCGACTGGCAAAAGATGGCACGATCGTTTGGGCTAACACCGAACTCAATTATCCGCACGTGCATGGCTGTGGCGGATCCCCCATTCTGTACGACAACAAACTCCTCATCGTTTGCGATGGAGGCAAAGACCCGTTCGTCGTCGCGCTCGATGCCTCCACGGGCAAAATAGCTTGGAATCGCCCGCGATCGTTTAAACCTGCGATCAGTCACTCCTTCGGCACGCCGATCGTTACAGTCATCGATGGCAACGCACAATTGCTCGCGCCCGGACCCGATCACTTCGCGGCGTACGATGTAGCCAGTGGTGAAGAGTTGTGGCATGTCCGCGCGCCCGGTTGGTCCGTCGTTCCCCAGCCCGTTATCGGACACGGCATGGTCTTTTACAATCACGATTACGATCATCCCGAATTGATGGCTGTCAAACTTGGCGGCAGAGGCGATGTTACCGATTCGCACGTTGTGTGGCGCATCCAGCGCGGCGCGCCGAGCACACCCACGCCCCTGCTCGTCAGCGATGAACTCTACTTTGTATCCGACAAAGGCATCGCTTCCTGCGTCGACGCACAGACTGGCAAGCAACACTGGATGGAACGGCTCGGAGGCAACTTCTCGGCATCGCCAGTATTTGCGAACGGCCTGGTATTGTTCTTAGATGAAGATGGCCACGCCTATTGGATCAAACCCTCCAAGATTTTTGGAGTCGTTCAACGCAACGAAGTCACTGGCCGCACCTTCGCTACACCTGCTTTCGTCGACGGCGCCATGTACTTGCGGACCGACAAAGCCCTCATGAAGATTGCCAATTAGTGTGTCTCCACGCTGCGTCGTCGCGGTTAAATTGCAGACTTTTGGGGGTCCGAAAATAGTGAATTGAAATTGTCAAAGGGAAAATACAGCGAAACAGATACTGCTCGCCGAACGCCACTGCATCTTGTTTAGTCCGAAAAAGAAACGACTCAACTCATGACTCACCAACTTTCCCGTCGCCGATTCGTTCAATCCACTGCCGCAATTGGAATGAGCCTTCCCGCAATCTTGCCATCTGGCGTCTTACGAGGTCAATCGCCTAACGAACGATTGTCGTTCGCGTGCATTGGAATAGGTGGACAAATGCGGGGCTACCTGATACCCGAACTCGGCAAGATCGATCAGCAAATCGTGGCCATTTGCGATGTTGACAAAAGGCAATTGGACAGTGCCCTGCAAATTAAGGGACTGACGCATGCCAAGCCCTACCACGACTATCGCGAGTTGCTAGACAAAGAGTCAGGCGTCGACGCAGTGATCATCGGCACACCTGACCATTGGCACGTGCCTATTTGTAAGGCGGCTTTGCAAGCGGGGAAACATGTCTACTGCGAGAAGCCCCTTGCGCACTCCATCGCCGAATGCCACGCTTTGGAAAGGCTCGCGCTTAGCCACCCGAAGCAGGCAACGCAGACTGGCAATCAAGGTTGCTCCACGGAAGGTTTTCGACGGAGCTTGGAAGTGATTCAGTCCGGGCTGCTTGGAGACATCACCGAAGTCCACGTCTGGCATCCCGCACACAGTTGGCCCAACGGTGTAGATCGTCCGAGTGATAGCGATCCCGTTCCCGAGGGGCTGGACTGGAATTTTTGGTTAGGAACAGCTCCGCCGCGTCCGTACAACAACGAGATCTATCATCCCGGAAAATGGCGCGGCTGGTACGATTTCGGAGGCGGCTCCTTGGCTGATTTTTGCTGCCATGGCTTTCAGCTGGCCTACCGTGCCCTGGAACTCGACGCACCGACACGCATCGAAGCCTCAGGCGAGAATTTAGGTCACGAGTCCTTCCCAACACGTTGTACCGTGACCTTCGAATTCGCAGCCAAAAGCCAACGCGGACCAGTCAAACTTTACTTCTACTCTGGCGACAAGCACTTCCCGCCAGAACACATTACCGGCGGGCCGGTCGACTCGACTGGCTGCTTGATTGTGGGCCACGAAGGAACCCTCTCGGCAGGTTTGTGGAATACGGATTGTAACGTCCGCTTAAAAGGGGCCACCGAGTTTCGCGGTGCTGACCAACCCGAAATCGCGAAGCTTGCCAAGACTCAACCTCGCATCGATACCGAAGTTCTCAAATGGGACCCCAAACGAGCTGCGAAAGGTCAACGTCCTCGCTGGAGCCAAGTCAACAACTCGCACATGTTCGAATGGGTCCTGGCCTGTGCCGGCGACGCCAAATCGTATTCACCCTTCGAGATAGGTGCGCGTATCACCGAAGTGGGAATGCTGGGCGTGTTAGCGCTCCGCATGCAAAAGCCCATTGTTTGGGACGCACAGAAGCGCCAGGCACTTGGCTTGCCCGAAGCCGACGCAATCATCGATCCCAAGCCTGCAACCGATAAGTTTTTACCAAGCTCGTCCGTACCAGGGGCGCCTGACTGATGTTCGCGCTTTGCGCAAGAGTGCCGCAAGCGAGCGAGACGCTCGCGTTCGCAGTTCTTGATACAGTCATCGCAGCCTCGGGTGTATAATGCGATGTTACGAATGCTGCCGATCGGGACTATGATGTTGAGAACGCGCTATGCCCATGCATGATTGGACTCGAACATCTGCTGGAACGTTTCACGATTTTCATAACTCGTGGATTACCCATATCAAGGAGGCGCTCAATGATGGCCTGCTGCCTCAACCCTTCTATGCGCTCGGTGAACAGCGCGCGGGTGACTACGGGCCGGACGTGCTGGCGCTAAAAGCCGCAGACGCTGACTTAGTCGAATTCGCAAAGTCCTCCGAGACTAACGGCAATATGATTGCCGTCGAGGTGTCGCCTCCGCGAGTGTACAAAACGCAAGCCGCCGTCGATGATATTCACTTCTACTTGGAACGACAGCGAGCCGTTACCATTCGGCACACCTCCGGTGACCGCGTCATTGCAATGATTGAAATTGTATCGCCGGCCAATCGCCACTCCCAAAAGACGCTAACTGATTTTGCTGACAAAGTGATCACCTGTCTTCAGCAGGGCATTCATGTAGTCGTCATCGATCCATTTCCACACGGTGCCAACGATCCCGAAGGCATTCACGATTTCATTTGGCGGCTAATGATGGCGGGCGAATACACGGGACTCCATGGAAAACCTCTTACAATGGTTTCCTATACTGCCGGGCGTCCTATTACCGCCTGGATTGAAGCTTACGCAGTTGGAGACCCACTCGCTTCGATGCCACTGTTCCTCACACGCGACCATTACATTCCGCTGCCGCTCGAATCAACTTACGAGTTGACCTGGAAAGGTGTCCCCCAGCGATGGAAAAACGTAATTCTCGGCATTGGCAAAGCCTCAAAAGGGGTCTGACCCTCTCCGGGCATATTCTTTTGTCAGGGATTTTGCAGGCCCTTCAAAGGGTCAGACCCCTTTTAAGACAAAGCCTAAACGAAGCACAAGTCACGGTGCGATTAACTTGACCGTCGCCAATTTGAGTAACTCAAAACCTTCAGGCGAAATTCGAGCATACGCACTGGTGCCGGCATCCGCTTCGTTCACTTTTTGGACGTGAGCGTGCAGGTCAATATACTGGTTAACGAACCGGCTCATTTCATCTTGGGACCAGCCTCGGCGTGACTTGAGTAAGTTCAGGTACTCGATCAATTGCTGGGCTTCACGATACGCTTTCAACCGCAGCGAATGGTAGACCACCGTTTCGCCCGCTTTATTCTTGTCGAAGATAAACAGCCCCAATTGATCAGCCTCTTTGAGCGCACTCCCAGTCTTGTTGATTGTTTGCCAAGGGACGATACCCGTTGCACCAGATTGCCATGCGTCCAATGCCCAAGCTTGAACGTTGCGATTGGATTCATGAACATGGTTTGACGTTCCGTAGACCCAGGCCTCCAATCCGTCAAATTGGATCCTGTCCTTCACCAGTCGACGATATTGCTGAAAAGCCGATGATGAGACAACCCACAGTTCGTTTTGTCCTCCTAACTGACCGCGACAAAATTCAGGCCTTGAAATGTCTATGCGGAAACGAACGCGAGCCGCCTGCTCTGCCTCAGCGCCCTGCCTCGGTTGACTACGATCGGTAAGATCCTTGAAGTAGTTCAGCGCTACATAGTCCCAATAACTTGAAGGCTCGTCGAGGATCCAGGGTGATTTCGTGGTTTCCTTCAATGAACCTTTGTTATTAAAATAGACTTGAAAGCCAGCCTTTGTCCACTCGCGGTTCTTTGCAAGTTCGCGAAAACTCTTCAGCACATTGTGATAAGTACCTTCATAAGCCAAATCATCTGTGAACGCTTCATAGGCATTCACATTGCCATTGAAGTACGGCCGACAATTTAGCGGCCAGCTCTCGTGAAAAGTCAGATAGAATCCGGGTGGGGTAACCGGGCCACGGTGGCCGTCCTTAAATAGCGAACCGTCAAGAAATGGTCCGAACGCGTCGGCAAAGTCGTCCCAATAAGCTGTAGCTGCGTAGGGCTTGATGTCGTCGTAGCGTTTATTATCCATCCGCTTGCCAGACCGCAGTCGCATATCAAGGTTGCTCTTTCGAGCACCTGCAGCCGCAGTGTTATGTGAATAGTGCAAGATATTGGCGTGAACTCGATGGTCGTAAGCGACTTGCTGCAGAGCGTAGTAGTCGTTGACATGATCTGGTAGACCGTAGCCGTTCATCTCGCAAACGAATGTTGCCAGCTTTGGTAACGCAAACGGCAGCACCTGTAGCTCAATTGGGATGGCACGGCCATCGGAAATCGTGATTGATCCTTTGTGGATGCCCGGCGAGGCCTCGAAGGGTATGAAGATATCAACGACCGTGTCCTGGTCCGCATCCGAACGCAGCGTTACTCGCTCAGGCATCGGTACCAACGGATCGGGGATGTTGCGGCCGTTGGCTGGAACATACAACGCCTGATACAGATCGACGCGAAACTTGGCGTCGTCTAACTTTCCTTTGACAGAAACTTGCTGCTTGCCCCTGAGCAAAATTTGAAATCCAACGACTTCTCCTGCAGCAGCAGTCAGATGGATTACGCGCCCGTCATAAACTACGTTGTGGGTGCGATAGTCGTCCGGAAGATTACCGACCGCTTTGCCGGATTGGTCATACTTGTCCGAAAGTGGAATCACGCCTAGATTGGCGATCGCTGGAACCTTTGCAGGCAATAGAGAAACAGACGGTTTTTCGATGGGCCTACTTTTATAGATCCAACTGCTAATCCGTGCAGGCTCAGAACGTTTGCCAAGTCGGTTGATTGTCACCACCTGAATTTCATGAGGTCGGTCGCTTTCAATTGATGTTGGCAGATCTCGCAAGTAAATTGCTGTTGTCAAATCATGCGGGTCTAGCGGGATGTTGTGTTGCCCCAGCCGCTGGCCGTCCACGTGAACCTCATAGGCGAACCCTTGGGGCACGGTGAAGTACAGGCCCGCGAAAGCGCTGCCATTGTTGCTAACATGCAAGTCGTCTGGCGGCATCGGATCTGGCTCGGATTCGACCTCATCGTTTAACTCGACCAGGAGATAGGGCTCCTTGCCAGATTGTTCGCGAGCATAAATCGTTGGGTTGCGTCCTACATCGGCGTCGTCTTCATGGATCGCAATTCCATGGGCAACGCCAATTGCCATCGCATGCACCATGTCCGGTGTAATATCCCAATGGTAACTTCCATCGCGAAGCACTGATGGGACATGGCATAGGAGTGTCTGACCATTGCCGCCCATAACTGCGGGAAACCTCGCGCCGGGATAGCCCCAATCCTCGATGCCCACGACGCCAGCGGTCAGACCATTTGACCGATTCTCATCCCAAGGAGTGGCGATCGTAGAAATCGTTACCCCAGAGATCTGTTGCTCACTCTGCACACACACCAACGTCGCCTTCTTTACTAGCTTGCCTTTGACAGGCGTCATGTCGAAAGCCATGGCAACTATGTGTTGATTCGCTTTTATTCGAATCCTAGCCTTCTGCCCAGCGTTCTCGCTCCATTCACCGTCGACCAGAACAATCGAATTATCTTTGATGACCGACAGTTTAATTGGCTCCGCCGCTGGAGAATGGCCGGCGAGAAGCGCACACAAACTGCAAACCGTGAACAAGCACCGCATCGATTTGCGACTCCCATAAAATACATTGATCTGCTGAGTCTATTTCTTTTCGCCCTCGGCTTTCGCCTCACCTTTAATCGCGGCGATCGCTTCCACCAAGAATTTCTTGCGAAAATCGGAACGACCAGCATTGCCGCCTGGCTTCGCCAGCATCTCTTCCAATTTCGGAAGCGCTTCAGCCGCAGCTGGTCCGATCCTGCCGAGCAATGAAACGGCATAGAACGCGGTGCGACGTTCTTCGGAATCAAGCTTCTCCATCAGCAAGGGAATCGCTTCAACCGGAGCGGTATTAATCTCCTTGAGAGCGCCGCTGGCATAGTCACGGTCTTCATCGCTGGCCAAAAGCTGAAACAACTTTGGCACTGCCTGCTTGGCATCCGATCCAAGTTTACCGAGTGCAACTCCCGCAACGCGACGAACCTCCCATTCCTTGTCATTGAGAGCTTCCGTGAGCCGACTGCATAGCTGTTTCGAATCTCTGTCGATCCCAGCCAGCGCGTTAATCGCGGCCACTCGCAGCTCAGCTTTCTCATGGGAAGCCAATCGCGAAACCGCGGGAATCATCGGCGCGGCTTTCTCACCAATACCAGCTACCGCTTCTAACGTCGCTCGCAGCAACGCCGGGTCATCGATCAAATTGTTCGCCATCGCGTCCAACACGCCAACATCCGATATCGCCAGCGCTTTGACGGTCTCAGTGGCTGCAATCCGCACTGCATAATCTTCATCGCCCAGCGCCTTCGCGCACGCCATTACAACAGATTCCTCGGTTTGTTTTTTATCCAGCTTCCCAAGTGTTCGTATCGCCATCGTTCTAACGCTCGCATCGGCATCGCCGACCAGGGCCACCAGTTGCTGCAGTCGCGACTTGAGCAATTTTGGCAATTCGCTCAGTGTTCGCAACGTTCCCGCGCGAACTTCGGACGATTCGTCTCGCAACCCACGTTCGAGAGCCGCTTGCAGCTGATCCTCGTTGAATTTGAACGTCGCCAGCGCCGCAGTCGCAGCCACACGTACTTTCGGTTCTGCATCTTCTGTCGCCTTCAAGATCGTCTCTTTCGCGAAATCCGCTTCATTCTCGGCAGCGATCAAAGACGTCACCGCGATCTCGCGCACCCGAGCCGATTTGTCGGAGGCCGCACTCACCAGTTTCTCCAGCAACGCCTTACTCAGCGGTCGCACTCCGCCAATCGCACGCGCCGCAGCCACACGAACCAACTCCACCTCACTCGACAAGCCGCGAACCAGCGCTTCCACTGCCGGTTCGCCGATCAAACCCAACGCTTGGGACAAGACCGGTTCATTGGCAGGTTGCTTTTCAATCGCCGCCAACAAGTCTGGTACAACCGACGCGCCGAGACTCGCCAAGGTCTGCGAAACCAATTGCGGATCGATCCCTTCCTTACCTAAAACCTCCAACAACATTGGCAAGGTGCCAACGGCATCGCTTCCTTGGGCACCGATCGCTTTTACCACCGCATTCGCCGCTGCACCTTCGGCGGACTTCAATCTCGCCGCCATGCGCTGCGCGAACTCAACACTTGGCAACTTGGCCTTCCGCATCGCCACAATCGCCGCAGCTCGCACCGACGCTTCCGCGTCCACTAAAGCCGCTTCAATCAGCGTCGCTTTTTCGGCTACCGGTAAACTCGACTTGGCCACCGCCACAATTGCCGTCTCACGAATTTTTGGCTCCGAGTCACTGGCGGCGGATTGCAGTTTCTTGATCGCCGCGTCTGAAGGCGAAGCGAGGGCCGCCAAAGCACTGATGCCAACCTTACGAGCCTTCGCATCCGCCTGCTCAGCAATCCGCAACATGGTCGCTTGGTCTTGCGGCGAGATCGCTACCAACGCTTCGGCTGCATAGCGCGGCAAGCCCTCTTTACCATCCAGTGCATGCAACAATAGGTCGATCGTCGAATTCGCGTCCGGCCCAATGATCGCCAGCGCCTGTGCCGCAGCGATTTTCGCAGCGCTCGAAGCCTTGTCCCAATTTGCCGTAATAGGCTCAATCGAAGCCGTGCCAATCGCACCCAGCGCCGCAGCGGCGCGATAGCGAACTTGATCATCGCGATGGCTCAGACATTGGATCAACTCCGGGATGATCGCTTGTGAATTCTTACCCGCCCGAGCCAAACCGGTAAGGGCTTGCACCTGAACTTGGGTGTCACTATCGGACGTCAATTTGCCGAGTGCCTTAATCGCGGCTTCGCTAGAGTCGCCACGTCTCACCAGTTCGTAAGCAGCATCCCGACGCTTCTCCACATCTTTATCGTCTAACTGTTTAATCAAGGCCTCTGCGGGCTCATCCTTAATCTGAGCCGCTGCCGGGCAAGACAATTGCAACCCCACGCAGCCAACGATGGCAATTATCCGAATCAGTTGCACGATACTATCTCCCAATCAGCACGCAGTATCGAAAGCCAGTGGCACTCTGAAATTGCGCAACTCCAAAACGAACCTTAGGGTTAATGGTCGGAAATCTGTTGCGCTACAAACTCAGCCCAGGCAGCCGTCCGGTGCTGTCTCCAATAAACGGTGTATTTACACCCATTCGGTCCAGCATCGACATGAACAAATTACAAACCGGCGTTTCCAAATCGTAACGAACGTGGCGACCGGTCTCGAT
>JANLQO010000033.1:0-2727 GCA_031367855.1 Planctomycetia bacterium
CTTGAATGCCTGTATTCTACTGTGCGCCACCGGAAGCGCTAGCAACCGATTGATCTTTGCAGATCCGACCGTCCTTCGGAATCGAAACAAATTGAACTTGAAGTGACCGGCAGCGTTGAATTGGCAGGAACCGTTCAGGAAAAGTCAATCACAGAGAAATAGTCAATCATAAGGAGTTTTGCTGTATCGATACCGCTCCGGTCACCCCAACCGGAGCCGAGTATAATGCGAACTGCTGCACCGGCGTGCCCAACCGGTGCGAGTTAGGCCACTCCATTATGTTGGCGTGCATCTCAAATCTGCTGATTCTACCGAGACTATATCGTACTCGCGCGGAATGTCTCCGCTTCACTCGGCAACCCGTAACAGGTTGGCATCAGACGATTGTTTGCTGCCTGCGGGCTGGAGGGTATAACTATGTTTTCTAATTGAGGACTTGAATGCTATGGACAACACTCGGTTGCTGATTGCAGAACTCGACTTTGGTTGTTCACCGGAGGGAGTGCTGGTGATTCGCGAAGCACGCTGGCAACGCGTTATTGGTGTGGCAATGGGGTTCCTTGTTGGCATTCCCGCGTCATGGGCTGCGACCGTGATTGCTTTGCGATTTGGCGACTTTGGCAGTGCCTTAATTTTTTCTATTTTTGCTGTGGTTGCGTTAGGCGGTAGCATCTGGTTACTGCACGAATTATCGAACGCGAGTTGTTATTATGCAGCGTTGGACAACAAGCATTTCTACCGTCGGCGAGGACCACGACGACTAGAGACACTCGATTTGAAAGATCTCGGAGAGTTTGGCGTGCATCATGCAGCTTTGGATGTTGAAAAGCTGATCAGTAAGAAACGCATCACTATAATGAAGAACGCCTATGCACCAGCGAATGTAAACACGTTGGCACGTCGAATGAACCTCTGGCGCCGCACAGAGGCTCATGAACGCGAATCAAGTATTGCGAGTCTGAATTTCATCGAAGCCGATTTGGCGCGAACCAGCGCTAACAGGCAAATCACACGCGGCTTAAGTTTGCTTGGTCTCTATCCCATACTCCTTGTGCTCACTGTAAAACTGCGGCTTTTCGATGCGCCAGCCGTTACCATTTTGTTGTGGGGCCTTTACACTTGCGCGGGATTTTTGATTTTGATTGGCGGACTTGTGAGACGAGTCAGCGCAAAATTAAGGGTCCAACCTGTGATGATCAGTCAGAAGGCTATTTAATGTCAGCCGGTTCGGTACGCCAATTGGGAACGTTACTGCACCGAATGCTACCCAGGTACTGTCCGTGGCAAAATGATCATGTCAGTTTCCGCTGTTTCACCTTGGGTAAGTGATGCCTTCCTTCACCTTTGTGTAAAGCTCTTTCGTTCGCGCGGTACGAATCCTGGTTCTGGCCCATGAACAATTGAGGACAATTGTTCCACACTCCTCGCACCGGTCACCCCTGACCGGTGCGAGTAGGCTTGGGGACAAAATTGCCGAGTGAACCGTTTTTTCCTCGGCGGCAAAGAGTCGCGCCGGAAGCAGACCAGTGAAGAAATCTCGCTACACAAGAGAATTGAGGTCCAGGTGGCGTGCACCGTTGGAAATGAACCTCTCGTTGGTCAAGCAAAATTGCTTTCCCGTGATCTCTACCAGCCTCTGCTTTTTCGGCAGCAACTGACAAAGCAGAACACACTTCCCACGCACTCATAGTCCGAATCCACGTCCACGAAGCCTCATCAGGCTTTCCTCGGTCCATTCCTTACGTTTTGGCTACGAGGGCTCGCATGAGTAACCGTAAGTCAGTCTTATTCTCGTGCTTCGGCATTACCGGGCGGCGGAAGGGGTAAATCACTGGAAAGGTCGACCCTTTTTTCCCCGACCCACCTTCCTTGAAGACGGTTCATTCTCAAAGCGTCAATTCGCAGCTACACTCTGTTTTTACATTGCATGATAGGCTTGCTCCAGCAGCTTGCCATTTAACCTAGGGTATCCACGTTGACCGCACAAGAAGCCAGCCAGGCAATACTTAGCTTGGTGGAGGAACAGACGGGCAAGCCTGTTTTGCTCCAGAGCGACAATACGTTCCCGGGGCACGCCACGATGAAAGTTGCGGGGACGGATAGTCCGGCGCATGTTCTACGCTACAAGCCGGAGTTCGAGACTGAGTTGCCGTACTTGGTCGCATTTCAATGCGGGCTCGCGTTACGGATGATTCAGTGCCGCGATGAGAATCGATTCGACCTGGTCACCTTTGATAGTACCTCCGAAAACATGGACCAACGAACCTAGCAAGTCCTAGTTCTCAAAGATCGACAATACGACAAGAAAACCAAATACACCCTGCGACTGCGTGATGCCGAATCGGACATCGAGCAATCCACCGTGGACGTAATCATTGACAGGGCCTTCAGCGATGACTTCTAATGCGACGGAATCGCCGATGATCTACATTATTGCAGGTCCAAATGGCGCAGGGAAAACAACTTTTGCGAACAAATTCCTGCCGGAGTTCGTTCGTTGCACAGAGTTCCTCAACGCGGACTTGATCGCTGCTGGCCTGTCGCCGTTTGCTCCTCAGCTTCAGAATGTCAGAGCGTCGGAGTTGATGTTGAAACGGATGGATGAGTTGGTTGGACAACGAGCGACGTTTTCCTTTGAGACAACACTGGCAGCACGTAGCTATCATCGCAGAGTCCCGCAGTGGCAAGAGTTGGGCTATCGAGTCCACCTTTTCTTCCTGTGGCTTC
>JANLQO010000058.1:0-1975 GCA_031367855.1 Planctomycetia bacterium
CGAAGTCTGCTCACTCGACATCGACGACGTCCACGTCGACCGTCAAGTCCTCTTTATTCATCAAGGCAAAGGCCAGCGCGATCGCTACGTTCCCATCGGCCTGCGAGCTCTACTCTGGATCGCCCGCTTCGTGGAACAAGCTCGTGAGCAACTAGCCATCGATCCCAAGGAACGTACGCTCTTTCTCACCCTGCTCGGTGCGCCCATCAATCCTGATTCACTTACCGAGTAGCCGCGGGTTTCGAAGTTGTTGTCGATCGTAATAACTGGTTCGCTTTACGCACTTCGGCCCTCAGGAAACAATAGCATTGTTAAAACGCCAACAGATGTAATCCGCCCGACTACAAGGCCCGCTGCTAGCGTTGACGGCTCACACGGCTACATCAAATTACGGCGCCTCGGTGGTGATTGTCAGCTTGCATTCAACTTCTGCTTTTGAGTCGAAGTTAGTGACGTGGAGTAACCAATAACCATCACCGAATTGCTCGATGTCTTCGGCAGTGATCTCTGCGATGGTGATAAGTGTCTCGCCTTTGAATGCATCTAGTCGATCATTTTCCGTACATAACATGACCGCTGTCGAACCAGAATGCTCAAGTTCAACTCGCAGTATTGTTGGCTTGGAGAATTGGAAATAGAAGTTCTTGACGAACGGCTTGTCGATAGTGTTTCTTGGCGAAAGTTGAAATTCATACTTGCCTGGTTTGGTTACTTCACGCCGAATCGTTGAAAACTCTTCCAGCTTGCGTTGGTGAAGAGCCATGCATGTCGTGCCAATGAGCTCCGCATAGGATTTGGTCCACAGTGTTGCTGGACAGGCGATTCCTACCAACACACAGTTGCCTTGCCGCACAATCAGAGCATAGTTCGGGTTGCTTGACATGCGAGCAATCACATCGAGACCCGATGCATCACTCGACGGCAGGAAGAGAGCGGAAAGCTCTCGAAGTCGTTCGCCATCCTCATTAACTCTTATCGTGTCGGAGGTTTCCTTCATCACCGACACTGTTTCTTCTGTTTTGGGTTCCCCGAGCAATTCGCTATCGGGAATCGTCAAGCTTAGTGGCAGCGCAGCACCAGCACACAGGTCCTCATTGATACACAAGCCGAGTTGCCCGAACAACTTGGCGGCACCATCGCCGAAGCCTAAAATCTTGCGCTGTTTAAGCGACTCCAACGTTTCCTTTGCAATGCGAGGGAGATCAACTGAAGGCATGGCCAAGATGATAACATCAGCCTTGGATGCGACAGCTTGTTCAATAGTCTCGACGCGTTCAAACTTCGCTCGTTGGCCACTGCCAAGGAGAACGCGGTACAGCGACGTGCCAAGTTCCGAGTTGACGCCCGATTTGGGTGCGACGATTACAAATTTCTCGGGCTCTTTCTCGTTGGCGTTGGCGACGCTAAACAACATTAGCGCTATCATTAGAAAATTGAATGAACAGCAGAAACGGAGTGCGGATCTCATTAGCGAAGCTCATTTGTTGCTGCAGTTGCTTTCGATGGCTGCGCCGGTGCGACGCAAGATGAATACCCTTCAAAACCATCGACTCAACGCCCGCTGTTTTTTCTGGATGAGGACTAAAACAGATAACGTGGCCTTTTCCATACTCACAGATTCGAGTCAGTAAAATGTAGATCTCGCTGGCGTTTGGAAACTGCCGCTGCGGCTCTATTGTACAGTCCAGGGATGACATAACGGTCCAACGCATGAAAGAATACTTACAGGCGGCTCGCTCGCTAGTAAAATACTGTTAGCAAGCTGTGAGAAAACAGGACGTGAATGCGGTGGGATCGACCAGCCTCATTGATAGCCCACCGATGGATAGGTAACGAAACAGTATGGAAGTTGTAGAGCAAAACGTTTCTGGCCAGTCACTGTTCCGATTAACAGCGTTTCGCAACTACTGGATTGCACGGATTTGTTCGGTGGGCGCGTATCAGATGCAGGTGGTGGCGACGGGGTGGTCAGTCT
>JANLQO010000102.1:0-1762 GCA_031367855.1 Planctomycetia bacterium
GCCTCCCCCATTGATGTCGCCACGGTTCGCCGCCTGGCGCTCGATTGCCCGCGCGTCGTCGGCATCAAAGACAGCTCGGGCGACATTCCGCACATGATGCGCATGATCGCCGCCGTTCGGCCGCAGCGACCTGAGTTCTCCTTTCTCACTGGCTGGGACGCAGCCCTAGCCCCGATGTTGATGATCGGTTGCAACGGAGGTACGAACGCGACCAGCGGCGTGGTACCTGAGCTGACCCGTGCCTTATACGACGCAGCCCAACGTGGCCAATGGGATCGCGCGATGCAGTTGCAATATCGCTTGTTGCCGCTGTTCGACGCGATGATTCAACAGCCGGAGTTTCCTGAAGGTTTCCGTCGCGGCGCACTTTCACGTGGCTGGGATCTCGGCCAAAGTCGTCAACCGCTGTCCCCTGAGCAGATGGCTACAGCCCAAAAAACTCAAGAGCAACTCGCGAGAATGCTATCCGAGCTATCGCAGTGGCTGCCCGATATCGCCCCCGCTTCCGTCGTCTCAGCCAATGCGCCGAACGCTGCCAGCGATGACTTCATCGAGAAGATCGTGCGCGAAGTCATGCAGCAACTGCAAAACTAATAGTGGGTGAGCGTCGCTCGCCCGTTTATTGCTATTCAAATGGCAAAGGTGTTTACAGCGGTGGTGTCGCCCTCCCACTTATCCCCCTTCCACCCACCAAATCACTCGCACGAATGATCACCCGTCGCCAAGCAAGTCTCTACCTCGACGATGCTTCGATCGTTGAAGGCTTGCGAAACCGCTTCAACCCAGCCCAAGCGGCACTGATCCCCGCGCATATTACCTTGTGCCGTGAGGATGAAGTCAGCGATTGGCCAGCTCTCGAAGATCGCGTTCGAGCTCTAGTACCAATCGCTTTGACGCTTGAATTCGGCTTGCCTGTTCGCGATGGTAATCTGGTTTACATACCAGTGGTCGGTTCGACGGAGCCGTTTGATCGTTTGCGCCACGACTTGCTCGCTGCTGATGGTAAATCGCCTCGCAAGCAGTGGCCGCATATCACCCTCATCCACCCTCGCAACGGCCTTTGTACGGACGAAATCTACGATCAAATTGTTAAGACCATCACACCGTTTACCGCGATGCTGAGTGAGATTTCATTGATCGAACAGCATGATGGCGGCGTATGGCATCGCTTCGCGAGATTTCGTGACCCACTTTAGTTTGCAACACAGAACACTTGGTTGCCAATGCGAACTACAAAGCGGTTACTAGCCACTGCGTAACCGTAGAGCGTTGGTCCGCTGAACATAGCCGCCGCGCTACGGCGTTCTTCCGTTGATTCGCTGGCCGGTGCAGCCACTTCGGGCTTCAGATCATCGGGACTCCAAAGCTGATTCTCGGCCAGCACTTTAAATTCGCGACCCGCGGCCGTGACGGTGGTCAGTCCGTCTTTGCCGAACCAATAGATGCGATCGCCAACCGCGTAAGGTGTGGCCCAGCATGACTGTTTTGAGCGCTCGCGATAGACCGTTGCGCCGGTAGCTGCGTCGAAGCAGTAGATGACTCCAACGCGATTGATCCAATAGGCCAACCCGTTGTGCAGGATCGGCGACGCCCAGCTCGGGGTGGCTTCATCGGCGATCCACTTGCGATCGACCTTCCAATCGTTGCCGTCACGAGTCACCTGTAACATGCAGTTGGACTTCTTGGCCGACTCAGTATTCTCGCCCTGTCTACCGGCCGAGGCAGCGACAAAAAATCTGCCCTCGCCGCAGTCGATCGGAGT
>JANLQO010000103.1:0-23992 GCA_031367855.1 Planctomycetia bacterium
AGACTGAAACAGGTTGGGTTCTAGCTCAGATCGAACCAGCGCTTGTCTCACCATTACAAGCCCCTCATCCCCCAACCCCTTCTCCCCGAGTACGGGGCGAAGGGGAGTAGCGGGCGTTCTGCGTGGAAACTATTTTTCCGATTCCGAAGTGGTCGTCTCAGTGACTATGTTTTTGAACTACATCAAAAAGCCACCTTTCAGATAAGATGGTAATGTCAAAACAAAGGAGCGAATAACTTCGATCGCCATCCGTTGCATCTCCTTTGTAGCCCCACGTCTCACAAAGAAATTCTGAAGGTTCGGCACATACGGATCTTTCCGAGATCAACAATGGGCCACGCAGGTAGAACACAGCTACCCCGAACGAACATAGAAACGCAATACCTGTGATCGAGATCAAGAATTTGATTCTAAAATTGGGCATTTATTTCCGGCTCCGTTCCAGTTGACTTAACGGTCCCATTCCCATCTTGATCAAAGCAATACTCAATAGTGTATTTCGTGATAGGTCCTGAACATTTGTAAGCGTTCGGATTGTGCGGAAATTTAATCTTGGGAGGCCAAGGTTTCCCATTTGGTTGTGTGGGCGGTAGAGTAAGTTTTCCACAGCAAGCTTCAATAGTCGTTGTTTGACAAGATTTGAATACCGTTGGTAATAGCGTTGTTACGTGAAAGTGTTGGTCACAAGAATTTAGTGGCAGGTTTTCATCAAAATCAGTTGGCTGGTTTCCTTTCGGACCGCAATCTACCTTTCCTCCTTTTTTGTCGAAACACTGTTTGTCAATAACTACATGCTGAATTATTTCTTCGTTACATCCTTTGCAGGTTGGTTTCGTAGCGAAAGCAGCACCGCATCGCAAGCCTGGCCCAAGAGGCGTACGACCACCTTTCCGACAGCCGAAAATCACTTTCTCTTCCAGCTGCTCTTTCGTTGCAGACTGTCCTAAAATGTCAATAAGCGTTTTGTCGTCCGCTTTGAAGCAATCTTTGAGCGGTGGGATATTAAGAACGGGACCATCGATGTCATCAAAGCCAAATGGGTCAAGTAGCTTAAGCGATCGATTTCGCAGGAAACGCATCAAATTGAATCCTGCGCGATACCCGATAGGATCTCTGGACGGAGACACAGCTAACAGGCTGTCGTAAATTCTAGCGGCTGGTGCGATTGGAGCTCGGTGGTCTTCACTGTCATTTTGCGATCGGTCTGCAAGCTACGCATTGAGCTCTAGCTTGGGAACGAGTTGCAAAATCGATCTGGTCAATTCCACTTTAAACTGGTCAAGTTTTTAGACTGAAGCCTCAATCTCGCAAGTAGAAAACGATTAGCGGAGTTCAGCATCCAGCGGATGCGACGACTGCAGTGGAAGTTATGAAGTCCGCCGTGTTCATTCATTCGATGTGACACTATCGCTTGCCGACTGAGGGCGCCGGTAGGCTCATGCCTTGCAGTTGTGATTCGTCGACCTCTAGTATCGCGCGCGAGCCGTCGGGGATCTGGGCGTAGATGGTGATCAGTTTCAACTTCTGCTTTTCGGGCGGATAGAACTGATTCCCTTTGGTGTGAAAGAATTTCAGCGGGATGTGGATTTGGCCGCCGCCAGCTAATGGATCTGGGTGGAAGTAGTAAAACTGGTCGTTAATGGCCAAGTTGATGTTTTGCCATTCGTCCTGCGTCGGGTTTTTTAAAATCATGCAAGGCACCAGGCGTGCATCGGGCGCCCCTTCGTTGGGCCAAGCCATCGGACCAACGCGTACTTCGGCGGGTAGAACCGGCTCAGGAGACGAGGGAAGTGAAAACCAAAGGCCAACGACCAGCAGGAACGGTATCATCGTAACCAGTACGAGCACCGCCGTCAGTTGAGTGCGGGTCAGCGTTCGCGGCAATGGCGCGGCGGGCGAGTTCGCCGAGTCGTAAATGTCGCTCATCTCATCATCCTAGGAGGGCGCGTTCATGATCTGCTTTAACAGTAGTAACCAGGGCAAGTAGATCAAGAACACATACGTGAGTATCGTCAGTAGGCCGACAACCAGTGCGATCATCATCGGCAGCCAACGCACTTGTCGCTGTGCGACTTGATCGGCCTGTTGATGCAAGTGCTGCCCCAACGTCGCCAAGTGTTGGCTGGCATCAATACGGTCCATGACGCCAGTGTGTAACAAAGCCAGCAGCAAGGTCGACTCGCGGCCAAGCGGCTCAATCATAGTACGGTTCTGGAGTTTCTCAAAAGCGGTCAAACTGCGATTTTTATCCGCGCCCGTTGCCGCCACGCTCAGTCGAACAACCTGCACGAGCGGAGTCGAGCTGCCGATCATGTTACTGGCCAACTCCGATGCCAGCCCTTGCAATCGCAGCCGCGGTGCCCGATCGACCGGCAAGCCCATGGAGTCGAATTGACGTCTGCGAATCGCCCAAATTACGAGCGGAGCCACAGCCAAGACGGCCAGCACAATGACCAGCCACCAAAATTGCTCGCGAACGCGCGTAATCAAATCTAACCAAATCGGCATGCGGCGATCAAACAGCTCGTAAGTTTTCTTGTATTCAGGTATCAAGTAATAGGTCACGTATCCTAGCGAAGCCACGGTGACTGCGATCAACATCAAAGGATAAAGCATGGCGGCGCGAAGCGATTTCGTCGATCGCGAATTGGCCATGTGCATACTCGTCCAGGCTTCGAGCGTTCGGTCCAGTCGACCGCTGATTTCTCCGGCTTGAATACAGGCGGCCAGGATACGCGAGTCGCGCGACTCGTCGGTGGCTAAGGCTTGCGTAAGCGACTTGCCGGATTGCAATTGTTCATCGAGTGCTGACGCGGATTGACGTAACTTCTTAGAACTCTGCATCTGTTTTGAAAGTTCGCCGGAGATCGGTAACCGGGCGCGCGCGAGTCGAGCCACTTGCTGGCAAAGGGCTAAACGCTCTGAAAGATGCAATCGTATTGGGGTCATGGCGTAAAGTGTCGCTTGAGTTCTGCCGAATTAGTTCTTCCGTCGACACAGGCCTCGGTTGCCTGCTGTAGGAGTGTTATCATTCCCGCTGTTTTGGCGATGGATTCTAACTGTTTTGTGTTGGTGTCAGCCATCAGCGCTCGGGCGAGTTCCATTTCGACTTCGGGAAAAACCTCCGCCAAGAGAAAGCGTCCAGTGTAACCGCTGCCGCCACAGGTTGGGCAACTCGCCAAAATAGCAGCGCTAGTCAACGGCGCTGTGTGCTGGCAGGCGCAGGCTGATCGCAGCAGTCGTTGACACAGCAGCAGATTCAATCCGCTGAGCAAATGATGGGGTGGAATTTGCATGTCCAAGAGGCGTCTGATGGCATCGGCAGCGCTCCGCGCGTGCATCGTCGTCACTACCAGTTGACCGGTCAGGGCGGCATCAAATACCATGCTGGCAGTTCCTGCATCGCGAATTTCACCCACCAGCATCACTTCGGGATCTTGACGCAGAAGGGCTTTCAGACCGCTGGCCCAATCGTAGCCAACCGCTGGATTGATTTGCGATTGAGCGGCTCCGGGGAATTCGATCTCGATGGGGTCTTCGAGGGTTACTAAACTGCGCGGCATGCGATCTTCGCACGACAGCTCACGCAAGCAGGCGTAGGCGGTGGTTGTCTTTCCAGCTCCTGCCGGTCCGCAAATGAGAATCACGCCGGAGGCTGAACTAATGCCTTGGCGAATTTGCTTCAGGAGTGCCTCCGTGAGGCCCAGTTCTTGCAAAGATCGCAATTTCTTGCGACTGGACGCGAGGCGCACGACAGCCCGTTCGCCGTGCAAGGTCGGGAGAGTGCCGACACGAGCCTCCAGTTGATACTCAGGGGCGACTAGTCGACCTTCTTGTGGAATATCGGAGCGATACGTGACCAGTCGAGCAAGGGCCTTGATGCGATTCAAGATGGACGTGGTGCGACCGTTGGGAATACTACCAAGATCGATGAGTGTTCCTTCGACTCTCCAACGCAGCAGGGTTTGGTCGCGGTTCAATTCAAAATGGATATCGGTCACATTGGCGGCGATGGCGGATTTTAGAATGCGGTCGACGATGGCAACTGCGTAGCCGTCATGCGCTGGATCGAGTCCACAGGCAAAATTGATCGCGGAAACGCCAGCTTCTTGCGCTTGGCCCGGGTCGCTTGAGCCGGTGCGGCGAGTGGCTTCGTTAGACTTGTTGGACTTCCACACGAATGTCATTCCAAGGAGGCCATCTGACGCCGATAGCTCGATTCGTCGATGACATCGGTCAAGAATTGGTAACTGAGTATATAACGCTGAATTCGGGCGGCATCTTCAGCCTGGTGTTGATCGCGATAAGCCACTCGAGTGAGTGAATAGTTGTCGTTCAGGTCAGCGATCTTCGCTTGCCGAGCGAGTTCATTGGACTTTAATCGCACCACGTAATCTGCGTAGCTGTCGCTGCCGAAGTGTGATACCAACTGAATCGCAGCGATGACTTCTTCAGCGAATTTGTGTGTTCTCAAGTCGTGCAGCGTAACGTCAGTGTCCTCGATGAGGTCATGCATGACGGCAACCTGCTGCGCGAATGTGCCGGATACACCGAGCATTACTCGCAAGCAATGCAGCACATACGGCTGCCCCGCTTTGTCCGTGACCCCATGGAATTTGGCGACCACCAAGGCCAGTGCGTCGTCAAGGGTTGCTGTGGTCAAGGTCGAAGCTCTGAGTTAGCGAGTTGAGGCAAACGCGATACAGGATTTTCAACGGGGCCGTGCGATTCTATAAAGCTGCGTCGTGGTGCGGACGATCAATGAATCATTCACGATGGCTGGGGAAGCATTGCAGCCATCTGGCAAGTTGTTTTCTGAAACTTTTTTCGGCTCGTCAGCCACTGTAAAGACGTAACCTTTGCCGTCATGATCAAAGGCGAAAAGATGCTCGTCGGTCGCTACCAAAGAAGAACTGAATTTGCCGCCGAGCCGTTCTTGCCAAACGACTTCGCCGGTCGCGATTGAGATTCGCGCCACAATGCCATCATCGGTGACGCTGAACAAGCGACCGCCAACCAAGATTTGGCTCGGTTTGGAGCCGATGGTTTTGCGCTGGGTCCAAATGACTTTGGGCGAATCCGTAACATCGCCTTTGCCATCCGCATCGACGCAATACAACTGGGCTTTGCCGAAGCCCGTGTTGAGGTAAAGTCGTTTGCCGTCGAATAGCGGCCTAGCAGTTGCCGAAAATTCTTCAAAACGAACGCGCCAAATCTCCTTGCCCGTATCGGGATCGAGAACCAAGCAGGCTTTGCTGGTCGGGCTAACGAGTTGTTTGTGACCAGCGACATCGATGACCAGCGGAGTGCAGAAGGCCTTGAAGACGTCGCCGTTATCGGTTCCGTAAGCGATATCGCGATCCGCTTTCCAAACGGTGTTGCCCGTTTTGCGATCGAGCGCGACGACGTACTGAAAATCAAAACCGTCCTGGTGAAATATCAGCAGGTTCTTGTAAAGGATCGGTGAACTGCCAGGACCGCGAAAATGATTGCAAGGCAAGTCGCGACGCTGCCAAACGACATCGCAGTTATCGCGACGCAAGCATGCGGTGCCGTAGCTGCCAAAATGAATGAAAACGAACCGCTCGTCGAGCACGGGAGTCGGCGAAGCGTAGGTGTTCGTTTCGTGATGGTCCTTTTGAACTTCAGTATTTTCGAAAAGCAGCTTGTCATGTTTGATCTGGCCGCTTTCGAGGTCAACGCAAACAGCGTACATTTTCTTCCCATCCGTGGTCGCAGTGGTCAGCCAGACTTCATCGCCCAACACAACAGGTGAAGACCAACCACGACCGTGAATGGGTGTTTTCCAACGGACGTTTTCCGTTTCGCTCCAGGAGGTTGGCGGATGTTGACCAGGCGCGGTACCATCACCTTGCGGGCCGCGAAACTGAAACCAGTTCGCTGAATCGCTGCTTGGTGTTGTTGCAGTGGTTTGGGCGATTACGAAATGCGGTACAAGTAGCTGGCTCGTTGAAAGCCCGAGCACTAGCGATAGGAGAATTCGAGTGTTCATCAGGTCGACTTTTTTGATTGTTGGGCGAGGCTAGCCCCCTAGTCTAACCATGTCAGACGCAGACCGCAAAGCTTGCGAGTACATCGCAGAGTTGATTTATGGGGTGAGGATTTGCAGTTCAGTGCGCGTGATGTTTGCCAGTGGAAGTCGACAGATCGGGGTGGGTTGGAGTGCAGGTTTTAACAGGCTTCAGTCGGCTAAAGCCTGCATTCCAGCAAATCCAAGGTAAAATTGGTTGAGAGACGGACCCTGGATAGATTAGTGGGATGACGTAGAAGTATGGCGATCGGCGATAGCGTGGTGCTTGACGAAGGCGCGAGTTCGATTCCGACCAGCGGTAGGCTGGCGGGAATTGACTACGGATCCGTGCGCATCGGGCTGGCTACTTGCGACCCAAGTCAACGTTGGGTGACGCCGTTTGATACCTATGTGCGTCGCAATGATCGGTTAGATTCGGCTTTCTTTGCAGAGTTTGCACGCCGAGAGTCGATCGCGGGCTGGGTATTGGGTTTACCCATCCACTGTGATGGGAAAGAAAGCCAGAAATCGGTGGAAGTCAGACGATTCGCTGAGTGGTTGGAGTCGGTGAGCGACTTGCCCTTTGCAATGTTTGACGAACGTTTCACAACGGCGGAGGCGCGACATATGTTGCGCGATACCCCCTTATCGCCGGAAAAGAAGAAGCGGCAGCTCGATCGACTGGCGGCTCACCTGATTTTGAACGGATTTCTCGAGTCACGTCGAGCCTCGATTTCTCAAAACGAGGCGCTCGACGATCGATAGGTGACCCCTCTTTTGGCTATAGTGTCCTCATGAATTGCAAGAAAACGCGAAAATTCAGATTCCGATAGGGCTATCGGGAACTAAAGGCGTTTCGATACCATCCGAAAAGCAACAGGAACGTATGACCAGCTCAAAAGAAAAGCTGTTTTTTTCGGCGTAAAGCTGGACGTAAGCGTGTTTCGGTTGTTGAATTTGGTGATGGGTAAATTTCGGTCACAAGGCGAGCGTGCCACGTTGAGCACGTTGTGATCGCCTTGGAGTGTTTTATGTCCGCAAATGAGCATATCGAAGAACTGCTTAGCGGCTTCCTGGATGGGGAGCTGACTGCGGAAGAGCTGCGCGAGTTTGAGGCCGCGCTGGCGGCGGATGCCAGCCTGAGCCGGAAGCTTGAGCAGATGCGGCAGATTGGCAATGATTTAAGGAGCGTGCCGAAGCAAAAATTGGCTCCGGATTTCGCCAGCCGTGTACTGGCAGCCGCGCGTCAACAAGCGCTGGCAAGCGATTCGCAAGTGCCTCAGCACGTGTTGCCTGAGCCCACGATTCCAATTGAGGGGCGCAAGGCTAAGTGGTGGGGAACGGTGAGTGCTGTAGCTGCGTTGGCGGCGTCGCTTTTGTTCATCGTGTATGTTTCGAATTGGTTCTCCCTGTCGGGAGAAAACGTAGTGATTGTTTCGCCTGTCGATTCAAACCCGATGGCTGCTGACAGCCCGGTAATACATCCCGCTCCGGATACGCCGACGCTGGCAGGAACGGAGAATCAGGATGAGACTTACGTTCGCAATGATCCTAATGTGCGGAAAAACATCAAGGATCAATTGGGGTTTGCGGTTTTGACGATTATGGAAATTGAGCCTACGTTGAAGGCCTGGGATGAGAATGAAGTGGGAAGAGTACTCCAGGATGCAGGCATCCTCTGGTCCAATCCCGTGAATGCGTCAGACGAAGTAATCGGCGTCCTGAATGAAACGCGATCGATAAACCAGGGGCTGCCAAAGTCTGGTGAAGAACAAATTGCATTGGTGCTGGTAAGGGCCAATGCGCTGAAGATGGACAGGGCGTTATTACGGATATTGAATCGGATTAACGATTTCCCGCATGTCTTTATGGATATGGCTTTTGATTTGCCTGGCAAAGAGCTTTGCCAAAAATTGGTGGATGCGCAAGGATCGGTGGCCAACGCGCAGCAAGCGATTGCGACCCCTATTGTCGTTGGATCTGGTGCGAATGGTGGCTTGGAGAGCCTGAGTCAGTTTTCAGGTGCTCGGCCTACAAAATACCTCGCTCCAACTTCTCGTCAATCTCAGCAACTTGGAAACGCCGTTTCGAATGAAGAAGAAGATGCGCTTTCCTATGTGTTGTTGGTGATCCGCAAGCCTGCCAAGTAATTGGACGCTTGCTCGTGCGTGTGTGAGCGTGTGTGAGCGTGCGGGCATTTCTTGGCGGTGCTTCTACGCCGTTTCCATTGGGCTACTAGCAAAGGGTCCAGCGACAGGGTAAAAACCACTTGTGACCGGTCTGCCGTCGGGCCTTGTCGCACCTCACAACGAATGAACCAAAAGAGATGATCGATGGACAATGGCGATCCGGCAGATGATGTAATTGGCGAAGCTTTAGTCATAGCTCACGAGCAAGGCGACGTGTCCGAAGCTCATCGAATCATTCGCTCGCATGACTTCATGGTTTTGCAACAATTTGATCCAGAGACTGGCGAAGTCAGCGAAAACGATGATGGCAGTTTCAATGTGGTGCTCGTGGAAGTCGACGAGGACACTGCCGTCGTAGCCTTTACTCAAGAGAAATTGGCTGCCGAGTTTCTGCACGACGTCGAAGATGAACTGCCGGACGCGGAAAATTATCCGGCTGTGATGCTGGATGGCAATACTTTGCTGGATGGATTGCCCGAAGATTGTGGACTGCTGATTAATCCTGGCGCCGTAACCGAATGCTATTTTCCGCCAGGCCTTGAAGAGGCTGAGGACGATGACGACAGCGAGTAGGCACCAGGACTAGCTATAGCTAGCCCGCACTTCGCAAAGCTTCAAAGCCGCAAAGCTTCAAAGCCGCAAAGCCTTCATCGATTACCATCCAGAATGAAGGCTGCCAAGGAGTTACTGTCCAGTTAAGTTCGACTGTCCAGTTAAGTTCGACTGGCCAGTTTTTGGTTGGCCAGTTTTTGGTTGGCTTGCTCGCGATAGTAATCGATGGTCTGCCTTAGACCCTCTTCGAGGGTTACGGCCGGTTCATAATTAAGCAACAGACGGGCTCGAGAGATATCGGCCAAGCTCTCGCGCACATCGCCTACGCGCGGAGGTTGGAAATCGGGCTGGATTTCAATTTCCAACATCTGACTGAGTAGCTCCAGAAGCCGCAGCAACGTAGTGTGCCGACCATCCGCCATATTGATAATTTGCCCGGCGGCCTGGGGTGCGTCGCCTGCGAGCAAATTGCCTTGAACGACATTTTCAACAAATGTGAAGTCGCGAGATTGGCCGCCGTCGCCGTAAATAATAGGCGGCTTGCCGCTGAGGATCGCGGTCACGAACAAAGGGATCACGGCCGAGTAGGGACTTGCCGGATCTTGGCGCGGTCCGAAGACATTGAAGTAGCGCAGCCCGACGGTTTCCAGTCCGAAGCTGTGAAAGAACGCTTGGCAATACAATTCACCCGCTAGCTTTGCGGCCGCGTAGGGACTAAGGACCTGAGGTAGATCGACTTCGCGTTTGGCTGAAAATGGACGATCGCCGTAGGCGCTGCTACTGGCTGCATAGACCACCCTCCGCACGCCAGACTTCACCGCTTGGTTGAGCACATTGACCGTGCCAGTGACGCAAGCATGATTGGTCGCCAGCGGTTTTTCGAGGCTCATTGGCACCGATGCCAAAGCAGCTTGATGAAAGACCAACTCGATTCCCTTCATGGCCTTGGCGGTGGCTGATTCGTCGGCCACATCGCCTTCGATGAACTCAGCATCAGGATGCAAATTGCGTTTGAAGCCTGTGCAGAGATTGTCGAGCACTCGGACTTTGTCGCCGCGTTTTACTAGTGCACTTGTAATGTGCGATGCAATAAAGCCAGCGCCACCGGTCACCAACACATTGGCCATTCAGGTATTCCTCTTCTTTTGTACGAGTTACTTAATCGAGCCAACTATTACATTCGGCTTGCGATCCCACTCTTTTCAAGCGGATGTAGACCTTGAAACGTTAGTGAGGGTGCTTCCGCATCGGGAAACATCTTACCGCGATTTGCGATTTCGAGTGGGTCGCAGGCAATTCGCAGACGTTTCATGCAGTTGATGGAATCGGGTGAAAACATACTCGGAAGGAACTGGCGTTTCTCCATACCGACGCCGTGTTCACCTGTGATCGATCCACCCAGATCTACACACAATTGCACGATTCTGGCGGCAAGTTCTTCTGCGCGATGCAATTCGCCGGGTTTGCGGCCGTCGAACATGATCAGCGGATGCAGATTGCCATCGCCCGCATGAAAGACGTTGGCGACTTTGATACCCGCTTCCTGGCTCATCCGCTGAATGTTTTCCAGCGCGAATCCAAGTTTACCGCGCGGAACGACCCCGTCCTGCACAATAAAGTCGGGACTCAGTCGTCCTACGGCGGAAAAGACACTTTTGCGTCCCTTCCAGATCTTCGCGCGTTCTTCTGCGTTGGCAGCGATCAAAACTTCGGTCGCATAGCTCTGGGCTAACAATTCGTCAAGTTGTTGGCGTTCTGCGGTCACGTTTTCGACGCTTCCATCCAATTCAACGATCAGTACGGCTTCGACGTTTTCGGGGTAGCGCGCGCCGACCGCGGCCGCAGCGGCTTGCATGCTCAAACGATCCATGATTTCCATCGCGGCCGGCAGCAGACCACTGGCGATGATTGTTGCAACCGCGCGTCCCGCGTCTTGCAGTGTTTTATAACCGGCCAACACCGTGTGATAGCTTTCCGGTTTGGGCAGCAGGCGCACCTTGATTTCTAGAGCAATGCCTAACAATCCCTCGCTGCCAACGATCAACCCAAGACCGTCGGGTCCGATGCCTTCGCCATCTTCGCTGCCGACTTGAATGAGTGTCCCGTCGCCGAGTAGAACCTTCATCGACAAGATATGATTGCTGGTCATTCCATATTTGAGGCAATGGGCTCCACCGGAGTTGAAGGCAACGTTGCCACCGATGGTACAAACTTGCTGGCTACTCGGGTCGGGTGCATAATAGAGTTTCGCGTGTTCGACGGCCGACGTTAGCTTGTTGTTGATGACACCGCATTCAACGATCGCTGCGCGGCCGGGAATATCGATTTCAATGATCCGGTTTAAGCGATTGAGGCTGATTACGACGCCGTCAGCACAAGGCAGCGAACCGCCGGAAAGGCTTGTGCCACTGCCGCGTGCAACGAAAGGAATCGCGTTTTCGTTGCACCAACGCACCACGTCGATTACTTCGGCCTGGGTTTGCGGCACGACGATGGCAAGTGGTTTGACGGCGAAGGCGGTCAGACCATCGCTTTGAAAGGCTGCTTGCGCGCTCGGATCCGACAAAATGCGGCTCGGAGGCACGATTTGAGCCAATTCGAACGGAACATCAACCATCGTATTTTACCTGCGGTGAAGCAACTGGCCTGCGAGTCATCCTACCCCTGGGGGTCGACCCCACTAGTATACCTCGCCTTGGCTCTGCGTTGAGTCGTAGTCAGGCGATATTGCTAGGGCATATAATGAATTACTCGAAGCGACCTTGATTACATTGGAAAACGGATATCCCATGATGACAGACTCAGTTGCAACACAGCACAATCCGAGTTGGAAAACTCACCCTGAGGCTTATCGAGTGATCTGCGACGGGGTCGCTGAGTTGGAGCATGCGGTACCGATTTTGCGGGCTTTGAGCGAGCGCATGTTGAAAGAGACCGGTACGGTACTGCTCAATTGGACGGATCGGCTAACGGTTGACGCAACGGCCGGGGAGTTGATGCGCTGCGGCTACGAACTTTCGGAGGCCCACGGTCAAGGTTGTTACAGGCACCCACGCGCCCAACTGCCGACACTGGTGGTAGATTACGGCAAGAAGATGTTGGCGCTTAAGGTTGAATCCGTGGTGGATTTTCTCGAAGCGCATCGCCTGGATTCGCGACATCAGATCTTCGGTTCAGTAGGCTCGCAAGTGCGGAAATGCTGTATCCATTGCGAGAGCGAAACGGAAGTTTGGATTGTGGAGCGGCATGGTAGAGTGCGCTGGGAAGCCACGGATACGTCGCCCCTTGAGCTCGAACGAACCATGTGGCACTTCGAACGCTTCCGCTTGCGACGACGCGACTACGACAGTGATGCGGCAGGTTTCGAGCATGCGAGGCAACTCATCGCAGAATCTATCCAAGAAATTGGGCGAGACCTGGCTGCGAATTTGTTCTTTGCGGCCGAACGCGCGTATTGGCAAAATCGAAACGACGCGGGACGGATTCAGCGCATGCGTCAAGGGATTCTGGGGCTGGGCTGGGCCAATCATGATCATCATACCTACCGCTCGAGCCGCGCTAGCTTTCCAGATTTAGTTCGCACGCTAAAGCTGCTGGGGATGGAATGTCGCGAGCGATTCTATGCAGGCCGCGAAGCGGGTTGGGGTGCACAAGTGATGGAGCAACCGGCGTGTGGTGTAGTGGTCTTTGCCGATGTCGACCTGGGTGAGGAGGAAATCGTCCAGGATTTTGCACATCAACCCATGAGTCCGCGCTCTACCTTGGGGACGGTTGGCCTGTGGTGTGCGTTGCATGGCGAAGCGTTCTTGCAAGCGGGTTTGCACCATTTGGAATGTGAGTTTGAATTCGACGCGGCTCGCGAGCAATTGCAACAGCAAGGCGTCGCCAGCATGAATCCGTTCACCGATCTGCATCACTTGCGTCAAGCGTTTACCGTGGGGCAGCGCTGGTCGGTTTGTCCGCGCCGCGCGCAGCTGGCAGTGGACGCAGGTTGGATTACGCCCCAGCAAGCAGAGAAATTCGTTCGCGAAGGAACGCTGGGTTCTCACTTGGAAATCCTCCAGCGCCGTGACGGCTACAAGGGCTTTAATCCAAAAGGAATCAGCGACATTATCACTGAAACGGACCCCCGCAACGCCGCCTGATGAATGTTAAACTGATCAACCAATTGAATTGTCACAAACGGAAAATGCTCAGATGAAGTTTCGCTCACATTCGCGCAAAGGCCGCCTGGGTCGCGAAACAACGGCTATATCAATCGGCCTGTTTCTGCTAAGCCTTTGCGTGGTGGCTGGCATTTTCATCTGGTTGGATCGCAATCACAAACCGCTCGCAGAAGGCGATACCTATTCCTTCGTCAAGCCCGAGTTGAAGGCTCCTGAGATTCTAACTTGGCATCATGTCGACGGTTTCCCCGCTGCAATCGCTCAGATGGAATCGGTGTTTTGGGAACCGGATGATACCAGTTCAATGCGCGCCTGGTTGAAAGATTCAGATCGATTGAAAAACGCCGAGGTGCTTGAAATTGGATGCGGGACCGGGTTAGTTTCGATCGCTTGCGCATTGCAGGGGGCTCGCAGCGTTGTTGCCAGCGATGTTAACCCGGCGGCAGTTGCCAATGCGGCCTACAATGCAGAACTTTGCGGTTTGTCGCAGCGCATGAAGGTAAGGCAAGTCAATGCTGAGCACGCTGGACCATTCGAAGTAATCGCGGCAGATGAGAAGTTTGACTTCATCATTTCCAACCCACCCTGGGAAGATGCGCCAGTCGATTCGCCCGCCGCCTATGCATTCTATGATCCTGGATTCAAGTTGCTGGAAGGGATTTTGACGGAGTCGAAAATGCATTTGCGAGCGGGCGGGCGTGTGATGTTAGCCTACGGATCGAAGCGTGCTATCGCGCGCATTCAGGAACTCGGACCGCACCACGGCTGGCGGGTGACGATTCATGACACACGCGTGCTAGAGAATCTGCCGGAGGTGTTTTTGCCCGGGATGCTCTTGGAATTGAAGCCAGACGAGTCGCAAAACTGAAAAAAAGCGTTAGCACAAAGAGATAAAATGTGCTCGAATGAATGTCTTAGGTAGTGAGTGGCGCGCCCGCCCCGCTTCCACAGGATTTCGCATGTAGACTTTTTTCAGCAGCCTACCAGAAACGAACGGGAAACATTATGGAAATTTACGCATGTTGGCTGGGGGGGGCTGCCCTGGTGTTGAGTGGCTTAGCACTGTCGCGACTCGCTCCACCCGATTGGGCGGCGGACGTTGACCCTGCGATTGAGGAGAGGCAAAAACTTGCGCGTTGGTCGGCGTTTCAGTGGCGAGTCCGACGATCCAATAATTTCCTACTCATCATGATCGGCGCCTGCATTGCGGCTAGCGGAATGCTTCCGCGTGGCAATGCCTGGTTGGTGCTTTGGTTTACCATCATGGTCGCGCTCTTGGTATGCATTCTACTGGCATTTCTCGATGCCCTTACTTCGCTGGCCGGTTATAAACGAGCCGTTCCCGAAGCAGCGCGACGCTCGTTTAGCCGCAATCGCAATTAGCTCGTTTTATAAGCCGGTAACTGCTACCAGCACCTATTGCTAGCGAGACTTCGACGAGCTTTTCATCGGTTTTTCCCCTCGATTGCTGCGGGCATTTTTGGTACAGCAACCACTCAAGGCCAATGCGGGTCCGGCTCAACACCGGTTCAGCCCCCTGATTGGTAAAACACTGATTGGTAAAACAATCGACCTGCTCGCTGGTTATCAAGCACATCCTGGTGAATCTTGGGAGATCAATGCATGTTCAATCGCCGTTCGATTATTGGCCTCGGCGTTGTGCTTGGGACTTTGCCCCTTGTGGGCGGGCAAGAGTCTGCCCAAGCGGATCCACCGTCGTTGTTGACATCCATGTTCAAAAAGAAATCCGATGTGGGCAGCACGTATCAGTTGAAACCCGACCATGGTCCGTGGCTGATCTTGGCAGCTTCGCTTTCGGGCGACGATGCCCAGACGAAAGCCGAAGCGTTGGCGCGAGAATTGCGCCAAAATCTGAATGTCGATTGCTATATTTTGGACAAGACATTTGATCATTCGAGCATGCTAAAAACAGATCGGCACCAAACGGCGGACTTCAAAAAGGGTACGGACAAATCGCTGCGCGTACGATTAGCCAACCAAAACAGCGAAAGAGTGTGTGCGGTGTTAGTGGGCAACTTCGCGTCCCTCGAAGATCCGGCGATCAAAGATCTGCTGCAGGCCATTCGCACAGCACAACCGGCCGCGCTGACAGGCAAAGATGCGGCTGAGACGAAAGATCCCTCGAAGACCGAGAGCAGCAACTGGCTGGTCTCATCGGCGCGCCGCGTGATTTGGTCGCGAACAGAACGCCAGGTGAAGAAAGACAAAGGCCCAATGGGTGCCGCGTTCGTGACGCGAAACCCTTTGCTACCGGATGATTTCTTTCAAGCTCCGAAGGTCGACGATTTTGTAGCGGACTTAAATAAGAACGTCGAGTATTCCTTGCTCAAATGCCCCAAGCGATTTACCGTTCGTGTAGCAACTTTCCAAGGCAACGCAGTCACTGGCTTTGGCAATGGAGGGGCGACATCTGAGCCTGCATCACCTACAGCCAAACTGGACATGGCTGCCGACACCGCCAATCAACTAACGCACGCGCTGCGAGCGCAAGGTGTCGAAGCGTATCAGTTTCACGACAGATACGCGAGCTACGTGACCATCGGCAGCTTCGACGAATTAGGACGGCCATTGCCAAATGGCGAACTTCAACTCAGCTCTGAGATTCAACAGATCCTGGATGAACGGTGTGGTTACTGCACCGTGGATGCGAAACTCAAGTCCTCTCAAGCCATGACCAAAATAAAATCTGTGAAATCGCTCGACAAGATCCCGTTTGATATTGAAGGGAAGCCGATGGCGGTGCCACGGCCTGGTACTTCGAAGTTATACGGTGGTTCATTGATGGGCAAGAAACTGATGCAATGACCTCCTGCTGCTAGCTCAGCCGCACTGAGATTTGGTCGCCATCGACACGCACTTCATGACTGGCGGTGGGCTCGGTAGCGGGCATCGTGACCGCGTCGCCGTTGCGGACATCGAATTTTGCCCCATGGCGTGGGCAAACGAGACAGTGGCCATCAATTTCGCCATCACCCAACGTACCACCATCGTGCGTGCAAACGTCGTCGATGCAGTAGTAATCCCCATCAATGCAGGCGATCACGACGAAACGATCCTCGACTTCCAGGCTCAGTTTGCCATCCGCAGGAATGTCAGTCGTTTTGCAGACCGCGATAAACTCAGGCATAGATTTAATTCAAGCTTTTGAAGGAAGAAAGCAGTGACCCTAGCGAGCACGAGTACGATGGATTAGCGATACTCGCGAACTTGTCGAGCGATGGATTGGCCGAGGGCTTCGCGGACGCTTTCAATGCTGATGCGATCAAAGATCTGCTGGAAGAATCCGGTGACAATCATCCGGACCGCTTCTTTGCGAGTGAAACCGCGACTCTGAGCGTAGAAGATCAATTCTTCGTCTACTTTGCCCGACGTGCTGCCGTGCGTGCAGCGAACATCGTCGGCGAGAATCTCAAGTCCAGGAATCGAATCGGCGCGGGCTTGATCGCTGAGCAATAGATTGTCGTTGCGCTGATAACCATCGGTCTTCTGTGCGGCTTTGTCGACTTGAATCATGCCGCGCCAAACAGTCCGCGATTTATCTTGCAAGGCAGCTTTGTAAAGAAAATCGCTGCGGCAGGACGCTGCTTCGTGATGCTGCAGTGTGTTGTAGGTCAACTGCTGATGTTCTTGAGTGAACAGCACACCGTTGACTTGGCTGGTTGCGCCTTTACCGACGAGCGATACGCGTTGACTCACTTGCGAAAATCGGCTGCCTATGGCGGCAATCGTCCATTGGATACTAGCATCGCGGTCGACGGTTGCGCGATGATGCGCGAAATGCCAAACGCCGCGCGACCAATCTTGAAGATTCACGTAACGCAGGTTACCCCCGGGCCGCACGATGATCTCCACGCTCCCCAAGTGCAAACCATTGTTCGCGTCCTTACTGCTATTGGCTTCGTAGAGAAAGGTCGCTTCAGCGCCTTCTTCAATCACGATCAAAGTGTGGCCGGTATCGGTGCCGCCATCGGTCATTCCGGCCGCGACATGCAAGGGCTGGTCAACGCAAACTCCGCGTGGCACATACAGGAAGTGCCCGCCGGAGAAACTCGCTGCATGTAAGGCGGCAAAGCGATCTTGCGTGGGATCGACAACGGAAAATAAATAGCGCTCGACCAATTCTGGATGCTCAACCGCCATGCGGCCAAGATCACCGAATAAGACACCTTTCTTTTCCCAACGATCACTGAGTTTCTCGCTGACAACGGCACCGTCGAGCGTTTCGAGCTGGCCCGCTAGCTCCACGCCTTCGCTTAAGTACTGTGGCACGTGGTGATCCGCCAGCGAACTGGTGACCGAACCGGAGCACTTGGGAAACCTAAAGCGATCCAGCTTGAATCCTCGTAAGTCGCTGCGCATCCAATCTTCTTGTTTGCGATCTGGCCAAGAAGTCTGTTCAAATTGTTTCCAGGCAACATCGCGGTGCTGAGTCAGCCAGGCTGGTTCGGCCAGATGGGCCTTGAACGCTTCGAAACCTGCCCTGTCAAAGGCTTGTTGAGCATCGGCGGAAACTAAAGATGGAGTTGAAGACATGCTGATTAAGTGATCTATGTACTGAGTAAGACTAAAGCAAAAAGGTGCAACAGGTTGGCAGCCTCTTCCGCTGCATGGCAGGGCTTGTGTTTGAAAAGGGATCTGACCCTCTCCAAACCGGCCAATTTACCAATGATACTGCCGGTTTTCCAAAGGGTCAGACCCCTTTTCAAACACAGCAGCAGGGCTGGAGGCTAGCCCACTGAGCCCTCCATCTGCAGCTGAATCAAGCGATTCATTTCGACGGCATATTCCATCGGCAGCTCTTTGACCAGCGGCTCGATAAAGCCGTTGACGATCATCGTGCTCGCTTCAGCTTCGTTCAACCCGCGGCTCATCAGATAGAACAGTTGCTCTTCACCAATGCGCGAGACGCTTGCTTCGTGACCGACGCTTACATCTTGTTCGAGGATCTCGATATAGGGATAGGTATCACTGCGGCTTTGCGGATCAAGGATCAAAGCATCGCAAACCACGTTGCACTTGCTGTGTTTGGCGCCCTTCTCGACTCGGACCAGCCCGCGATAGCTGCTGCGGCCTCCGTTCTTGCTGATCGACTTGCTGATGATCTGGCCAGTAGTATGCGGGGCGCAGTGAACCAGCTTCGCACCGGCGTCTTGATGTTGACCTTTGCTCGAAAACGCGATCGAAAGAATCTCACCGCGAGCACCTGGTTCCATCATGTAAACCGCTGGATACTTCATGGTCAGTTTGCTACCGAGGTTGCCGTCCACCCATTCCATCGTGGCGTCGCCGTAAGCCATCGCGCGTTTGGTGACCAGGTTATAAATATTGTTGGCCCAGTTCTGAATCGTAGTGTAGCGGCAGCGACTGCCCCGTTTGCAAATGATTTCAACCACCGCAGAATGGAGGCTTTCACTGCTGTACATCGGAGCGGTACAGCCTTCGACATAGTGAACTGAGGCGCCTTCGTCGACGATGATGAGTGTGCGTTCGAACTGGCCCATGTTTTCGGCGTTGATGCGGAAATAGGCTTGCAGGGGAAACTCGATCTTGACTCCCTTGGGAACGTAAATGAACGAACCCCCGGACCAAACCGCTGAGTTTAGAGCTGCGAATTTGTTGTCCGTGGGGGGAATGATCTTGCCAAAGTATTCGCGTACGAGGTCTGGGTATTCGCGTACGGCCGTGTCGGTGTCCGAGAAGATCACACCTTGTTTGGCGAGATCTTCCTTGAGTGAACCGTAGACAACTTCGCTTTCGAATTGAGCTTTCACGCCCGACAGGAACTTACGTTCGGCTTCGGGGATACCGAGCTTATCAAACGTATCCTTGATTTCTTGCGGAACGTCGTCCCAAGTGCGGCCCTGGTGGTCAGTCGGCTTGAGGTAGTAATAGATGTCTTGAAAATCGACACCGATATGGCCACCCCAGTTTGGCATCGGCTTGGAGTTAAAGATCTCAAGCGATTTGAGACGGAAATCCAGCATCCAGGCTGGCTCGTTCTTCATTTCGGAGATTTGGCAAACGATGTCGCGGTCGATGCCTTTTCGAGCCTTGAAGACGGCGGTGCTTTCAGTGCGAAAGTTGTATTTGTTGATTTCGCCGATAGTATCGGGCGCTTCGAGCGTGAGGTCGGTTGACATATTTTCGTGCTTTCGATTAAGCGATTTTAGGTTTATGGCAAATGTCGGCTGCAAATCTAGGCTTTGTCTCAAAAGGGGTCTGAACCTTTTGAAAGCACCTAGACTGTCGCGACTTCGGCGGTTTCGTCGCTGAGCATCTGTTGGTTAGCGGCTTCGGCGTCGGGGTAAGTGTTGCGAATGCGTTCGTAACCACCCGAGTAAAGTTCGCGCGCCAACTCCGCTCCGCCGGTTTCAACGATGCGACCGCCGAGCATCACGTGGGTGAATTGAGGGGGATTGTGTTCAAGCAGTTTGTCGTGATGAGTAATGATCAGTAGGCCCATCTTTTCGCGACCGATTTCAGCGATACTGGCGCTAGCCAAACGCACTGCGTCCGCATCGAGCCCGCTATCGGTTTCGTCAAGGATCGCGAACTTAGGCTGCAACATCGCCAGCTGCAGGATTTCAGCCCGCTTCATCTCGCCACCCGAGAATCCTTCGTTGACGTAACGTCGTGCGAACTCGGGGTCCATCTTCAACTGCTCCATCTTCGAACGCAGTTCTTGACGAAACTCACGCATCGGAATCAACTCTTCGCCTTCCTTGCGATCAGGTCGTCGAACGTTGGTCGCCGCATGACGCAAGAAGTCAGCCATCTTCACGCCGGGTACGCTCACGGGACGTTGGAAGGCCATGAAGATTCCAGCCCGCGCTCGTCCGTCCGCTTCCATCTGGAGCAGGTCGACTCCGTCGAGAGTGATCGAACCTTCGGTGACTTCATAGCCTGGATGACCAGCGATCACCAGGCCCAACGTGCTCTTGCCTGAACCGTTCGGACCCATGAGCGCGTGCGTCTCGCCATGTTTCATCTCAAGGTTAACACCACGCAGAATGGGCTTGCCGTCAACTGAAACATGCAGGTTTTCGATCTTTAATACGTGAGTCATCTGGTATCGCTTCTCTAGTTCATTCCGAATTAAGTGCTGATTTATAAAGTGGGTTCAGGTGTCGGGAGGGCGCGGAACTGGCACATGTTATGTCCATCCAGTCGGCAGCAATCCAGTTGCACCGCGTGCCCGATCGCTTCGCTTAACATCTCTTGCTCCATCTCGCAAAGTTGACGGTTGCCTGTCTGCTCCGATAGCTCTGGATAGGGGCAAGTGTGAACTTGCAAAATAGGCAACGCGCCGCCTTCGTCCACAAAGGCGGGAATTTTTCGTTTGCCAAGCGCTATCGCCATGGCTTCCATGCGCTCGGTCAGCGTGGCGTTTTCAGGCATGCTCAGCTTCAATCCGGCACCCATACGCTTGGCCACACGCCGCAGGATCCGACCTCGCTGCTGCGGATTGGGAAGGTCCATGATCTCGCCCCATAGCGCCAGTGCCAAGTCCGCATAACTGGCGGAGGCGTAACGCATACCGACCGGACTGAGAAAATATCGAAACTGCGGACGACCCCGCCCGACCCCCTCCTTGCGACGATCGATTAGGCCAACCTGTACTAGCCGCTCCAGCCTTTGACGCACAGCCGTCGCCGTAACATCAAGTCGCTCAATGAGTTCGTGAACGGTCAGGCCCTGCTGTTGACGCAATAGGTCCAACACCGCTTGATCGATCGGACGTAGGTGTTCCGCCGTTTGGGGGTGTGGAAGCGTGGACACAATTTTCCTCGAAATTCGTAAGTAATGACACTAAAACGATATGGGGAGGATTCAATTTAAACAAGTCCCGTTGCGAAAATTAAATCAGGATATTTCCATGGCGGTCGACAAATCCACCCAGTTTGCTTTTTGGCGGTTTTCCAAACTAAAAGTTTTTTCGTTCTGCGACCGAGCGTGAGTATACTGAACTGCAACCATCTTGAGCTGGGCCGCGAATTTCGGGCCGGGCTGCAAGTCAAAGTGAGACTTACTTTTCAAAACAAATCCTTTCGGATGTCTCGGAGGAGACCTATGCGACTGCTCGCCGCGCTCACAACTGCTGCTTGGCTGGCCACCGGGTTTTCGGCTATGGCCCAACTATCGACCGAAGAGGCTCGACGATTAGGGCTGGAGGTGGCTTGGCAGAGCCAAGTTCAAATGCCTCGCGCGAAAGGAATCGCTTCGGCACATCTTTGGGCGGAAGCTACCGGTGCCCGTCAATTCGCGTTAGTCGAAGTGAACGGCCGCGCGGTGCGAGTGTCTGCCGATAAACTTGACCGCTACGGCAAGGCGATCGGTTTTGAGGCCGCCAAATTGCAAGCCCAACAAGAAGCTCAATTTCGCAGTTTCGATACCAATGGTGATGGAGAATTGGTACCGGCGGAGGTAACGGTTTTGGGGCCAGCATTCGCGGCCCTAGATCGAGACCAAGATGGAAAAATTTCGTTCGCAGAACACGCTCGCTTCATTGACTTCAACACGTTGATTGGCGTCACCTTAGGCAAAAAGGACGCTGCCCGCATGCTTCAGGCTAAGGGACTAGTAGCCGCCGCACAATTGTTGACTTCCCCTGCGGGATTCGAGGTCAAAGAGGTCGCTATTCCGCGCATCAAACTGGTGCTTGTAAGTCAAAATGGTTCAGTTGAAACTCTGGATGCTGAAACCGGTAAAACGATTTGGTCAAACACGTGCGGCGATACCGTAGCGCCGACCTTCCCGGCGGCCGTTTCTAAAGCCGGCATTGTCATCTTACAAGGCGATCGACTTTACGTGCTCGACTGGGAAACCGGCAAAATCGTTACGAACAAGCCATTGCAGTACGCTTCAAGCAACGCAGTTGCTGTGACCGACAACATGGCATTTGTTGCGGATTTTTCTGGGCGCGTTGAAGCGTATGCGATTGGCGATAGCGAATACAAGCAACGCTGGGGTTACGTAATTCGCGGTCGCGCCATAGGTAGCACAGTGAAAATGCTTGACAGAGACCTGTGTGGAATCGCGTCGGCCGATGGCTTCTTCTACGTCTTTAGTGCTGCTTCGACGCCGGATGTTTGGATGAGGTATCAATCAACAACGCAAATTGCAAAGTGTATAGGAACGGGGAATAACGCGTTCTATGTTGGCAATCGAGGTGGCCGGCTCAGCAAAATTGTAGTTGACGAACGTATCGGTAGGACTGCCTGGGAATTTCTTAGCGGTCAAGCCTTTTCATCCGCACCGCTGATTGTCGGTTCGCATGTGTTTGCAGCCACAGACGACGGCGCCCTGAACTGTATCAACGACGTCGACGGAACTGAGGCATGGTTGTCAAACTCGATGGCGATCCGCGAACCGCTGGCTGTGGCTGGTAATGTTGTCTACAGTCGTACTCAAGCCAGTGAAATAGTGGGCTTGGACGTTGCCAGTGGTAATGTAGTGGGTCGCTCGTCCGCAAAAAATCTTAGCGACACTCTGTTGAACCAGCTGACCGATCGAGTCTACCTTGTGGGCAGTCATGGACAACTTCAGTGCCTGCGACCCATCGGAGGAGAAGTGCCGAAGTTAGTCACATCGGTGGTTTTGGAGAAAAAGCCGTCACGAGAAAACGCACCCAAATTGCCGACCGAGAACGCGAACCCGATAAATCCAGGCAGCCCGTTCGAAAGCAATCAACCTGCGGGCTCGGACCCGTTCTCGAGTCCCGATCCGTTCGGTGCAGCCCCGGGCGATGCCACTCCGATGGCTGATCCTTTCGCTCCCGGAAATTGAAAAAGGTGTCAGGTACCTTTTTGGCTAGAACCCAAAAGGTACCTGACACCTTTTCTAGCTGACCAGGTCCAGTGACGATCACTGGTCATCTGAACCGACTCGGGCGCAAAGCCCAATTCAGCGACCATTTGACGAATCTCTTCCAGTCTGAGCGCTGCGCCCAGTGACTGCCGAAAAAGTTGTTGGTTGTACGGGGTCTCGCTAACGGTGTGGGCGTTTACTAGCGATTCGACCTCTTCGATTGAATCGGGGCGATAGAGGTCGCGGACAAAAATACGGCCATCCGGTTTGCACACGCGAACTATCTCGGCAAGTACCGCACGCGGTTCGGGTACATGGTGAATCAGGCTATTCGACATGACGCAGTCGAACATGTCATCTTCGAATTTCAATTGTTTCGAGTCGCCGTGATGCAATTGAATACGGACTTCCAGGGACGCGCCCGCGATGTTGTAGCGCGCTAGATCCAGCATGTGGGTCGCTGCGTCGCTGGCCATGACCCTGCACGCTGTCTGCCGCTCGCACAGTTCGATCGGAATCAAGGCCGTTCCAGTACCCAGGTCCAAGACATCGTTGCCTAAATCGCCGCCAGCCAACAACTCGGTGACAAAGCGACGATTGACCTCGGAATGATCCATATTGTTGTAGCTCTGCGCTTCAACGGGATCGTCCATCAACTCCGGTTCAAGTACACGCTCAAGCATATCGGGCTTTCATTTGGGAATGCTGCCGTCCAAGTAGCGCCAATTTTTGACAAACGAAATCAGGTCCGCCATGGCTTGATGATCAATCTGCGATTCAAGACCTTCGGGCATCAGCGAAACGCCGGTCGCCTTCAATTCCTGCAAGTCGGCTCTTTTCAAAGTGTGTCGAGTGTTGTTCTTCCCTCGCAGGACGATCGAATCGCTGGTCTCTTCGGCGATCATGCCTTCGATCACTTGATCGTCAGCAGTCAGTGCCACAAAGCGAAAGTAGTTGTTGTCAATCGCGCGATTCGGATCCAGGATATTGGTGAGGATCTGTGCCGGTTGCTGTGTTCGCGAATCGGAAATATCCGGCCCGACCTGAACGCCGACATCAGCCACCTTATGGCAACTTGCGCAGTGCTTTACAAAGACTTCTTTGCCTCGCAGCCCATCGGCAGAAATCGTTAGGCTGGATTGATAGTCCATCACAACTTTAGCGCGGTCGGTGTTCACGATGCTCTCTAGTGCTGCGTTGAGTTTCGTTTGCGTGTCGCCTTTTGC
>JANLQO010000130.1:0-37106 GCA_031367855.1 Planctomycetia bacterium
AACCCCCAAAGCCAGGAGCGAACCAATAGTCATTACACTAAAGCCCGCGACAAATTGCGCGACGGCGCGACAACGGCTGACAATGGTAAGCAACGCAGTGTTGGGTTCGGTCATGAAGCCCTCTTACAAACGATGGTCTGCATGGCCAGATTCAAGCGGCGTTCGAACAACAATACTGGACTTAACAACAGTTGTCCCAAGAAATAAGGATAGATTGCTCTTGAAAAATTCAAGCCCTTACCCTGGCGCAGTTTGAACGCGACACCAGCAAAGAGGTAGAAATAAGCAGGGAAAGCGCCGTAGGGGAGGTAGTCAACTACTTCCAAGCCAGCCTTTTCAACACATTGAATTAGCATCTTCCGATCGTAAAGCACGGTGTGTTGGGGCGCTTGCAGTCCCGCCCAGCGATTGCCGTACATCTTGAACGACACGCAATCCAGCCGCGGCACTTCGATAATCATTCGCCCCTGATCGGACAGATAGTCACGCCCGAAAGCCAGTGTCTGCATTGGATCATAGTCGTGTTCTAGAAAGTGCCACATGCTGATCAAGTCAAAACGCAGATCGCCAAAGTCTTGCTCATAAAATAGACCGCAGTAGAAATTGATCCGTTCGAACCCAGGCAGATGCGACAAGTCCTTGAAGTCAACTCCGGTTGCACTCACCCCGTATCTTTCCTTTAATCGCAGCAAAAACGTGGCTGCTCCACAGCCGACGTCGAGCACCTTTGAGCCCCCACCCAATTTGACGTACTTGCTAACCAGTTTGTCCTTCTCGCGGTCGTGCTTTCCCATGGCATGGTTATAAAACCACGTCAGCATTCCCCAGTCCTGCTTCTTGCGATGGGCGATGTACTCTTCGTCGTAGTACGCTTTGATGTTGGCTACATCAATACGCGGGTTCTGATAGACCAGGCCGCAGCCATTGCAGGTAACAAAAGAAAAGTTGCCCGGCTTACCTGTCAAATCGTCTTGCGCGATCAAGAATGGGAGGTGCGACTTCTCGCCGCAAAAATAACATGCGATGGCTTCGAACATATGCTCTGCGGGCTGAGCTTTCATCGTGGCTCGTTTCATATGATTGTACCTATAGGAAACTCTATTTTGACATGCGACGTCGTGGGCGAGTCCCCCAGGGGTGGAGCAAATGGTCCCGCAACCGCCCATGCGAAGTTAAGCAACCAAGCGAAAGCTACGAAGAATACTCCAAAATGTCGCAACCCTGCAGCATCCCGTACGCGATATCGCTGCCACAAATACGCCAGAACAACACCTCCTACCACCGTCAATCCAGCTTGTAGTAAGGTTAGGCTCGACGCGTTACTGAGCAACTCGAACAGCATTAAAATTGCGATCAGCACTAGGGCGAAAAACTCGTACGCCAGCAGGCTTGTTGCGTGGTGCGTGGCGCGAAGTCGCTGGTCGTGTTGCAACTCATACGCGCAAAAACAAAGAAAGGTAACCACCATGCCATAACCGAGCTGCAGGCCTGCTCGCTCTGCAGCATGCGAACCGCTCAGCAGAAAGACAAACACCGGATATTTGGCGAGCACAATCGAATGAGAAACGATCATATCGCTGGTCAACTTTCGAGGTATTGAATACCACATTAAGTACGACACGTTGAGAATGAGGAACACTCCCAGGGAAAGAGTTGATTTGTACGAAGCAATCAAGAGCGTATTTACTATCAGTAACAACCCGAGGATGCCCCAGAATATTTGGAGGGACTTCGTCTGACATAAAACGCGTCCGGGGTGAATGAGTCGGTCGCTCCCTACATCCGCTAGATCGTCCCAGAGCCGGAACTGAACTACCAGACTAAGCGCCACGCCCCAGTTCAGGCACCACGCTGCAGCGTCAAATGGCCACCGGCCGATCGCGCTGGCAACACACAGAAACAACGCTAACGGAGCGAAGATGACCCAAGGGATGCGGGTTTTCTGATAACGTAGAAGCACGTTAGTCGACGAGTTGTACAACACCGCGATCTCCGTTGACTACTATGCGTTGGCCCATGCGAATTTGAGTGGTGGCATTTTGGACGCCGACTACCGTCGGAATTCCGTACTCGCGCGCCAAAATGGCTCCGTGAGAAAGCATGCCACCTCTTTCCATCACCAGTCCCTTGATCAAAAAGAAAACCGGACCCCACCCGGGATCTGTCTGGCGAGTCACCAGAACATCTCCTTTGTTCAATTTACGACACTCCGAAATGTCGTGCAAAATCGCCGCCGGCGCCGTCACACGCCCGCCGCAGGCACCAACCCCCACGAGTTCAGATTCGGCGTTTTTAATTTTAGCACCAGTGTGCGAGCTACGATTCTGCAGTTTTGTTGGCAAGTATATTCCATATGGTAGAACGAACACATCACTGGGCTGCATGCCGGACAACTGCAGGTGCCCAACTCTTCTAAGCTCGGCCAGTTCCTTCGTAAGGTGCGGAAACATGGCCCCGCCAGCAAGCAGCGCATCAATTTCCTGGTAGGTGAAGAGGAAGATGTGGTTGCGATCCGATAACATGTCGCGCTTGACCAGTTGGCTCCCAATAGCCAGCGCGAGACGGCGACAGCAACTGTACAGAAGCGCTTGTTTCAGCCTGGCTCGCTCACGCAATGCAATTGACCTATGGCAGCCTTTCAAAACCATTTTCAGCAGCGTCGCTTTGGATGGCCAAGGCAATTTCCAGACCATTTTTCGTCGTTTTAATTCTGTCACAATCCGCGCAGTCTCGGATTCTCGATCAGCGGCTTGGCGATTTAGTTGCTCCGTCGGCGGCGAATCATCTGGTAGCTCTACATAGGCACGCAGAATTTCAAGCAACGATTCCGGCTGTTCCTGAAAACTCGCAACCGTCAACATCAGTTCGCCAGAGCATCGAAACCCCCATTTCGCAATAAACAGATCCAAGGCGGTCCGAAAGTCGGCAAACTTTGGGCTATCGCGTACCGTTTGGAGGATTCGCCTATCGCCTCCCGATGCCAACAAGGCCTGAAGCTCCGGGGTCCTGGTTACTATCCGCGAAAGGTGCCATAGTTCGATAATCGGTTGTCCGCTGACGACGTCGCGTAGTCCTTTTAAGAGAGAATTGTGCATTCCAGCTTGATCTGCGTCCTGAAACTCGCCCCGCAGCAATCGCTTAAGTAAACCATAGCTGACCATCGCGGCCATATCAGCCAGTGAGGCATTGGTCCATTGATGGTTGCGAATTTCGATGAACCCGCGAAGCCGGTCCAAGAGGCCGCTTAATGACATCGATACGAGTACGCCGGATTCAACACTGGCGGCAAATTCGTCCACCACGCGCTCGAACTTCGCAACCCTTTTGGTGAGGAACAGAAATTGCCATGATGACTTCACGGCTGTGCGGCATAGCTCGAGCGTCCTCGACACACGACCCGTCGTGACAGTTTTCAACAGCGTTTCATTCTCCTCACTCGGCGGTTGATCAATTCCAACAAAATCATTAAACCACTCTGCCAAGGTTTCGCCACATGGAGCCATGCGCAACAGAGAATGTATGTTGGTCAAGTTGTAATACATGCGCGCGCCATGGACGCCGATCACGTTGCGCAATGGGTATTCCATGCTCGCCACCCTATTTCGGTCAAAGCCAAGCGCCAGAGCAAGGTTTCGGAAATAGTTGTAATAACCGGCCGATGCGATCGAATACAGCAGTGGCGAGATCGGTTCAGGATAGTTTTCATTAACGTTGGCATTGGACCACAGTACATTGGCCGTGGCATGTTGCTCGTTTTGCGTTTTCTCGCTATTCGGCCCGCCCGCCCAGCCTACGGTGATGGGACGCGTTTGTACTATATAGAGGTGCCCCAGGCGATCAATCGTGAACTCAAGGTCCTGAGGACAGCCAAAATGACTTTCCAATTTTAAGGCCGCCTTAGCAACGCATTCAATCTGCTGCGTTACAAAGTGGCGGATTGGACCGCAATCAGATTGTTGTTCCGGAGCCGCTAGTTCTTGCCACTGAAAATCATTCCGATCAATGAAAATCCGGCCAGGGTTCAGATCCCCGCTTGCTAGCCGATCTCCGAACCCCGCACAATATTCAAGCACCAAAACATCAGGCCGCGCGACGGTGGGATCTGGGCTACGCGTGAAAAGTATGCCGGAAACTTGCGAGTCGACGAGCTCTTGAATTACGACGCCCATGCCCTTCAGAAAGACGCCTTTGGAAAGCTGGTAGAACAATACTCGCGGCGACCAATACGATGCCCAGCAAGCCAATATCGCTTCGCTTAAAGACTTGCCAGCGTCGACGTTGAGGAAAGAATCCAGTTGCCCTGCAAAGGCGGCTTGGCGCGAATCTTCACCGATTGCTGAACTGCGCACCGCCAGGGCAGTACTCGGCAATTTCTCCGACACCATTTCACGAATACAGTCTAAAACGTTGATTGGAATTTCGGCCACCAGAATCCGTTGTCGAATCGCCTCGGACGCGGCGTTGACCGATACCAATTCGGGTTCCAATCCCGCCAACGCGATTTCGATTGGGTCACGCAATGCGTTGTGGTCCAAGAACAACTGGAAGGCAACGTCGGTAACCACGAACCCAGGCGGTACGGCAATCGCTTGGTTGAGCATCTCGCCGAGATTGGCGGCTTTGCCTCCCACTCCAGCGGCGCGGTGAGCATCCTCAAGTTGACACAGAAATGCACCGCTAGGGATACCCTGTGTGATTGAAGTAAGTGTCTTCATATTCAGCCTAGCCGACTCTTTACACCCAGTCGATAAAGCAACACATTGAATGCAAGGTGAATGACCGGGCCTAGTAACAGAATATAAAAATAAGTCGCGATCGGGACAGGCACGGCGCAAACCAAGCATAACATGCCGCCAATAATGGAGTCGAAACGATCAACGAGGAATCCCAATCGACGAGAAAATGGCTGCGTAGGCTGCCCGCCAGGTGGAATATCGAATTGGCGTTTTATGAACGAATTTGGCAACTCTCCCAACATAAATCCCATACCGACGAGGCATCCCAAACCTGCATATTGCAAGATCGAGAGCGGCCATAGTCCGTCCAGAAGATTGCCCGGCAAGATGGCAAACAAAACTCGAAACGCCACGAACGCTAGTGCGACCGCTGGTACGATCGCGATGAACCCCCGCCACGTTTTGTTGTCGCCAAAAATTCGCTTTTTGCGAAAGACTCGTCCTCCATCAATCGGCGCCGAAAATCGCTTCGACAGTTCGCTTCGGAGCCAAAAGGTTTGCACGAATCCGGCGGCCACAAAGGCCAAGATTACAAATGAGGCACAGATGATGGCACTAAGTTGCATTCGCCGATCACCCTAGATGTTGAAACCCGTGTGATTGGAATTCTGAAACAGCAACACAACGCCCGGCACCCGTTTGGCTTTCCATATCCATCGCCACCACGTTACTTCGTTGTGCGGTTTGTAACCTATTCTGTTCAAATAATACCCCGGAACGCTTGGGTAAATGTGATGGAGTTCATGTGCATCCAAGTTCAGCAGCACCAGCTTCGAAAACCACGTGGGAAACCTGAGGGATCGCGTAAAGAACTCCTGTTCTGCAGGTGCAAAAGGCTCCACCTCTGCGCCATGGCTCAACTCCATCGGAATATGAGAATGTTGGCTGAGAATCAAAATGTCTTGCATCATTAGCGTCACAATCAGCGCCAATCCGAAGATGCGCGAGAAAGTCGCGATGCCAACAAAAAAGAAGATCGTGATGTAAATCATTAGCAGTAAAATTAGGTTCCTCGAAATCTGTTGACGCTTCGGCGTGCGCGGAAACAGCCGGTACAGTCGTGGCAAATTCCAATAGTTTTGCAAGCGATAAAGAATGGAAAAAAGCGGAATCCATAGTCGCCAACACAAATTGATAACCAAACTCTCCCACATCGCCAAACGCCGTGGCACAAGCGTTGCCGTCGTGGCGTCGAGATCCTGCCAGCCCGTCCAACGGTGATGAATTCCGTGAACGGCTACCCAGCTTTCAAAGGGTATCCCCGCCAGCAGCGATGACAAATGCCCGCTGAGCTTATTTAGTGCCGAACTCCGGAAGAGTGTCTTGTGGCCAGCTTCATGAATAAGCACAAACCACTGCAACATGGCAATGGCCAACAGGAATTGGCCCGACAACCAAGCAGCGAGATGCTCAAACGTCGAGAGATAAATCGCGAAAACAGTCACGGCAGAACAACTGATGACAATTAACGCGCCGATAGAATCATTGGCTCGAAGATGACTGAATTGCGAGAGCGGCGGCGCGGCATCCGCATTGGCCCTCGTTTGCAAGCATCTGTTCACAGTTACCTCCACGCTTGTTGGGCCATTGCTGTTCACGGAAAATACTTGTCTGCAAAGACAATGAACACAAATGCCAAAACCAGCCCTGATGCAGGAATCAATACGTAGAACACACCAGACGGTTTTCGAATGCGAGCCGTGCTAATCATCGCAACGGCCAAGCCTACAGTCGTGATCGCCACACAGCCTCGTAAGCAAAGCTCTCCCCAAAATCCCGCAAGAAACGCCAGCGGCAAAAACATCGCCACGTAGGTAACAGGAAGTCCAACGAAATAACGCTGGTTGCCGACACTCTGTAGCCCGACCAAATCGAAGAATGCCAAACGCCATACTACGCAGACGAGAAAAAACATCAGTAGTGGGACTTCCCAAATCCCCCTTAGTCCAGCGCTATACATCAAAACAACGGGTGCAAAACCAAATGAACAAGCGTCTACGATGGTGTCTAGCCGTCCGCCGAATTCCGCTTGTACCTCGCTACGATCGCGTCGTCGAGCCAGCACTCCATCGAATAGGTCGCACACTCCCGAAATCATCAGCGCCACCACGGCGTACGTCAGTTGATCGCTGATTGCTAGAATCGTACAGGCCACCGCGGCGACAAGCCCAAGCAGCGTCAAGGCATTGGCCACATCGAGCAGTTGGCGAACGTTCATCCAAGGTTCGATGTCAAACAAGGGCTTTTCGTGAGTCACGCATGTCGCTTTCTATTCAATTCCATGGATTCACACCGAGCCGCGTTGTCTTTCAACCCAAGCAGGCTTGGCATATTGGGAGTCGCATCAATGTCAGCTATGCATCAATCTCCAGAAGACAAACGCCTGCCATGCCGCATCTGTAGTAGTTCGTAAGATAGCACATTCTGATCATCAGCATTGACTTAATATCACTGAACCAGAATCGGTTCGTTCCAGTCTTCTTCCGCGCTCTGGCGAGCGTAGCTACCACGACTTTGACTGTAGCGAAATGCAAACGTAGCTACCGTCGCCAGACGGTGGAAGAAGCGTGGCGAGCGCAAATGGGGCTGCGTCCACGCTCTGGCGAGCGTAGCTACCACTACTGTGAGCATAGCCAATGCAAACGTAGCTACCGTCGCCAGACGGTGGCCGTTGCCAGACGGTGGCCGTCCTCAGGACGATGGCCATCGCCGCTCATGCTTCGCATTTAGCTGACAACTGGCAGTGCGACCGGTTTCTGCCGGTTGCGGTTGGCCGCGATGGCGCGGTGTTCAAGATCGGGATCGACCAAGTTGTAAAAGACATCGCGCTGTCGAGCTTCGTAGCCGAGTTCTTCGATCGCGGTACGGATTTGGTCGAGCGTTAAGAAGTGCACTGTGCCCGCTTCTGCAACTACGTTCTCTTCGATCATCAAGCTACCCATGTCATTGGCTCCGTACAGCAACGCCAGTTGGCCGATTTTGAGCCCCTGTGTAACCCAACTGCTTTGGATGTTGGGGATGTTGTCGAGGTACAGTCTCGCGACGGCCTGAGTATGCAAGTACTCGAACGCGCCACTCGGAGCGATGTGCGACAAGTCGGTGTGATCGGGTTGAAAGGTCCAACAAATGAACGCAGTAAAGCCGTGCGTTTCATCTTGCAATTGCCGTAGACGTTCCAGGTGTTCGATGCGTTCTTCCTGCGTCTCGACGTGGCCGAACATCATGGTCGCAGAGCTCTTGCCGCCGAGTTCATGCCAGACTCGCATCACGTTTAGCCAGTCGTCGGTTAAGACTTTGCCACGAGTGATTTCGGTGCGAACGCGGTCGACCAAGATTTCTGCGCCGCCGCCAGGGAGACTTCCAAGTCCTGCAGCCTTCAACCGCGAGAGAACATCGCGCAGTGGCAACTTGTTGACTTTGGTGAAGTGATGAATCTCCGGAGGGCTGAAGCCATGAACGTTCACATCAGGAAAATGCGTTTTGATGTCGCTAAGCAGTTCCTCGTACCACTCCAGTTTAAAAGTCGGATGCAAACCGCCTTGCATCAAAATCTGATTGCCACCCAAGGCGACTGTCTCTTCGATTTTGGCTAGTAATTCTTCGCGCGGCAAAACGTAACCTTCGCTGCTCTTGGGGCTGCGATAGAACGCGCAGAAGTCGCAAACAGCCGTACAAATGTTCGTGTAGTTGACGTTGCGATCGATATTGTACGTTCGGTAAATCTCCGGATGCATGCGTTCGGTCACATCCGCTGCGGCAGCGCCTATCGCTGTCAGATCGTGGCTCTGCAGTAGCGCAAAGCCTTCGTCACGAGTAAGTCTTTGGGCGTCACGAGCTTTGTTTAGGATGGGTTTGATCATGGTGTTGCAACGGGGTGGGCTTGATCGTATGTAGCAGACTAAAGTTTAAAAATTGTAGAACGATTGTCCTCAATCGTTTCGGAAAGCTCTCTGGCTCACTTGAACGTTTTCATCCGCTGGAAAAATGCGAGTTGACTTCGATCCGTTGCCCTTCGGAAGAACGGTTGAGGACAACGTTGAGGACAACCGTTCTACACTTTTTATACGCCCAGGCTGGAGCGGTAAAGTCTTCGAGATCAATGCAAGTGATTCGGCATGCTTGGAAAACAATTGCAGACCAGCGAGTTCACGCTGCCCAAGGTAGAAATGCAAGTGGCGTCGAAAATACTCTTCGCAACTTGTCGCACTTAAACCGTACTTCGGCGCTTCCGTGGCGATAATGTCGTTGAGGTTTGCTAGGCCGGCATCACGAGCCTGTTGTAATGCTTCGCTAATATCGGGTAAGGCAGTTTTGCGTGCGACCCACATGGCAAAGACAAACGGCAAACCGGTTTCCCGCAGCCATTCTTCGCCCAGATCCCATGATTCACAGTAAGCGCCAAGGTTGAGGCTCATAGCGCGGTCGCCGATAACCAGGATCGCATCCGCAGCGCATTCGTCGATGACGGCGTTGATATCCAGTTGTTGTCGCACTGGGTGAACGCCGAATCTCTCCGCCAGCAGCACTTGAGCCAACGCTGCACTCGTACGTGATCCCTCATCGAGTGCCAGCGTTTTAACTTCGCTGGGCGGTTTACGGAATAAGACTCGGACACTGCGTACGGGACCGCAGCAAGCGATGCATGCATCTGAGATGATCGTGAGCCCCCTCCCGCGTAAAAACTCAACTGATGGAATTAACGCGACATCCAGTTCGCCAACTGCCAAGCGATCCGCCAGTCGGCTTGGCAAATCCAAGATGAGTTCCGCGTCAGGCAAGTGCTTTTCTAGGCCATAAATGAGCGGCTTGGTATTGAGGTAGGAGACTGCACCGATGCGCCAGGTCATTTGATTTCCAAGTTGAGGGAACGATCCGAAACAAGTTAGAACCATTAAATCATGGAGCATCCAAGTCACGGCGAACGCGGTTTTGCGACAGCGGAGCGCCCAGTCACGCATTCAAGTTAAAACCCGCGATACTGGGATAATCTTAACTTGTGAGCACAAATTCTACGACGGCATCGGAAAACGCTGGACGCGGTGGTTCATGGAGTCCAAAACGTGTAATCGGCGCTTGGAATCGACAATTAAGGCCCAAGGATTGGTGAATTGGCCAGGTTCTTTGCCAGCACCGCCCCAGAGTTCGAGCGATTTTCCTTCCGGCGAGAACCGCTGAACGCGATGGTTGCCAAATTCGGCAATTAGCAGCGAGCCGTCGGCGTCAAAATCCAAACCATAGGGATACTGTAATTGGCCCGGCGCAGAACCCGCAGTGCCCCAAATTCTTTCAAGTTTCGGTTCGGGACCATCCAGGCTGAATACTTGGATGCGATGATTACAAGAATCGGTGATCCACAGCAGGCCAGCCTTATCGAGCACCAAAGTTTGTGGACGTGAAAACTGCCCCGGTTCGCTCCCCTGCGTGCCCCAGCGACGAACAAAATGACCCGCCGGATCGAACTCCTGAATCATGTCGCTTTGACCATAGTGTCCAATGTAAAAATGACCATTGGCGGCTTGAACGACATCGGTGACGAATTGGAATTGGCCGGGCTCGTCGCCATTGACGCCACCGATGGTCCGCGATTCATCGAGTACGCCATCGCGCGAATAAAATAGCACTCGGAAATAATGCGTGTCAGCTACGATCACGTTTCCGTCAATACCGATTGCCAAACCGAGCGGTTTCCCTTGCACGATGACCGGTGTTCGCCAGCCGCGAAGATAAACACCATCGGCATCGAAGACTTGGATGCGACCGGTGAGGTCGACGACATAGATATGATCCTTTTCATCGATCGTCATCGCTCGGGGCTTCATCAGTCGCCCTTCCGACAGTCCTTGGCGCCCCCAAATCAAGTCTGGCAATCGGCCTGCTGTCGTGATTGGTACGCAACCGCCAAAGCCTGCCAATACAGTTGCTCCGACTGTCGAGCTGGCGTGGGCCAAAAAGCGACGGCGGGAAAATGCGGTTGAGTTCTCCGTCATTGCGGCACGACTTTCATAACCCATTCGCAAAAAACCGTCTCTAAATGGGAGGCCAACACTCAACTAAACAGGGCCAGCCGATGGGAAGACTGGCTGCAAACCATTATAGTAACTTTATAACCCAACACTTGAGCAGTACAAAAGAGTCGGATTGGTTGCATGCCCAGAATCCTGGAATGGAAAAATAGCGAAGATCCCCGCGATATCGTACATGTCACGGTACAGTCCTTGGTCGAAGGAAAACTCGTCGCTGTACCCGCCGAAACGGCTTATCACGTGCTGGCCAGCGGACTTAATCCAGTTGCGGTCGAGCACTTGATGCGGTTGCCTGGTCGGGCTCCGGAACGTGCACCTTGCATCTTTCTCCGATCGGCCCACGAAGCGATCGATTACTCGCCGAAAATGTCGAGGGTCGCAAGTCGCATAGCCCATCGAGGTTGGCCAGGACCACTGGTTTTGCAGTTGCCCATTTGCGATCCAAGTAGCCTCGCAAACCAATTGCCAGCGTCGGTATGCGAGTCGTTGATCGTGGACGGGCACTTTCTATCGCAGCGAGTGGCCGCACATCAAGCAATCTCGCAAGCCATGCGATTGCTACCGGGTCCACTCGTGGCCGCTCCCTTGGTCGATGCGACGGGCAATGCAGCTTGCACGCGCCAACAAGTCGAGGTGTTGGCGGGCAAAGACTTAGCGATCATTATTGACGACGGACCAACTCACTTTGGCGGCTTTGCAACTGGGCTGCGCATCGAAGAAAATCGTTGCCGAGTTACAAGTCTAGGAGTGCTCGACCAAAGCGCTTTGACGCGCTTGGGCCAATTGACGGTGTTGCTTGTTTGCACTGGCAACACCTGCCGCAGCCCGATGGCCGAGGCGATTTTGCGACGCTTGTTGTCAGAGCGTTTTGTCCGTCAATTTGCTGAAGGCCAGCCTGCTCCGGCTGTGGCTGTTTCGGCTGGGTTGAGTGCTTTTCCTGGCGGGCCGGCTTCAGCCGAAGCGATTGCCGTGATGCAGCAGAGGGGCCTCAGTCTTGTGCATCATCAGAGTCGCGCGGTCTCGGATCGATTGATTGCACAGGCCGATTTGGTGCTGACCATGACGAAATCGCACCGAAATGCGATCGTGCAACGCTGGCCTGAGCTGGCTAGCAAGACGCATTTGTTAAGCAACAACAACGGTGACGTATCGGACCCATTTGGTGGAACCGAGTCCGTTTATGCGGCTTGTGCGGTTCAAATTGAGCAGTATCTTCGCGGATGGGTCGACCAAATCGAAGAAGAATGGTTCCCTGTGTGGCAATTAAGCTAAGCTATCCTCTTAGGGTCAACTCGACGGACCAGCTATTATGGGCTGCGTCTGCAAACACTCCAAAACAATTTTCGATTTCACTGCTACTTCACTTATGCGAATTGCCATCGGAAGCGACCATCGCGGCATCCACATTAAAGCCAAGCTGGTGGCCAACCTAGAAGCGGCTGGTCATCAGGTCTTGGACGTCGGTGCGTATGGTGATCAAAGCGTTGATTATCCGGACTATGCAAAACTTGTTTGCGAGAAATTGATCACATCCGAAGTGGATCGCGGAATCCTAATTTGCGGGACCGGCATGGGAATGACCATCTCGGCCAACAAGTTCCATGGAGTGCGTGCTGCGAATTGCTATGACGAAGTGATGGCTGAGATGTGCCGTCGCCATAACGACGTCAACGTTCTGTGCCTGCCCGGCGACTTGATCGGCAACCGACCGATCGACGATTTGGTAAGCATTTGGTTGACAACGGAGTTTGAAGCCGGTCGGCACGAACGCCGGATTTCCAAAATTATCGACATCGAACGCAACCACTGAGCGGACCATCACGATGGCGGAGCGTCGTGACACGCGAAACTTAAAAGAACACCGAACGGATTTACGCATGCAGTGGGACTCGCCGAGCGATTACTTTAAACGCTTGGAACATTGGTTGGCACTTGAGGCTGTAGCGGAGCGCGAACGCTTGGCCGCGCGGCGGTCGTTGCAACGTAGCGGAGATGCGGAACGCTCGGGCGAGACGCTGGTCAACTTGCGGATGATCGATCATCGCACGGGGTTGGCCGGTCGGCTGTTGCTCGATCTGGCGAAGCCGGCCAGCGCGATGCTGCCGATGAATCGCTTGAAAGTTGGCTCGCCAGTGACCCTCTCCGACGATGAAGATCGCGGCGATAAAGGCATTTCAGGCGTGATCAGTCGCCGGACAAGTTTCGCGATTCAAGTAGCGGTCGATAACTGGCCTGAGGCAAATCGCTTGCGGCTGGACCTTTCTCCCGACGAGCGCACGCGGCAACGACAACTAGCCGCGATGAACAGCGCCAAGCAACTCGGTGGCTCAGCGGCTCGCCTGCGCGATAATCTGCTCGGACTGCGCGAACCACGCTTTGATGCACTGAAACCCGTGCAGTTTTTCGCTGAGCTGAATCCACCCCAGCAAGATGCAGTGCGCTTCGCGCTGTCGTCACGCGATATCGCGATCTTGCATGGGCCCCCAGGCACCGGAAAAACAACAACGCTGGCAGAAATTGTTTTGCAGGCGGTTCGCCAAGGACTGAAGGTACTGGCATGTGCGCCCAGCAACACCGGAGTAGATAATCTGCTCGAGCGACTTGCCGCCAGCATGCCTTCGGTGATTCGAGTTGGTCATCCAGCGCGTGTGTTCGAAGCCTTGCGAGGCCACACGCTCGATGAACTAGTTGACTCCGATTCCAATATGGACGTCGTCCGAGATATCAAAAAAGAAATCGACCAACTGCTACGCTACGCCGCCAAGGAGTCACGTAGCCGAGAAGCGAATCGATTGCGCGGCGAATTGTATGCTGAAGTCGGACGGCTGCGTCAACAAGCTCGAATGCTGGAAAAGAACGCCATCAAATATGTGCTCGATTCAGCTGACGTGATTTGCACCACCACGACGCTCGATGAAGAGCTGCTCGGTGATCGCACCTTCGATTTGGTCGTAATGGACGAAGCCTGTCAGTGTACCGAGCCCGCCATGTGGCCAGCCGTCTTGCGAGCGGATCGCTTGATCCTCGCAGGCGATCATTGCCAATTACCACCCACAGTCGTTTCTGCCGAAGCCGCTGGCGACGGGCTCGGTTGCAGTTTGATGGAACGACTTGTAAATGACTACGGCGCGCCGATCTATCGTCGATTGACAGTTCAATATCGCATGCACGAAGACATCATGGATTTTTCGAGCCAGCAGTTTTACTCTGGCGAATTGATCGCAGACGCTTCGGTGCGGGAACATTGGTTGCCTGATTTGTCAGGTGTGATCGAAGACGATATTACATCGCCGATCATCGAATTTTGGGACACTGCGGGCGCCGGCTGGGACGAAGAACTCGAACCCGATGGACTCAGCAAACGCAATCCAAAAGAAGCCAATTGGGTCGTCGCACAAGTTCGCAAGTTTCTCGATAGCGGCCTCAGGCCTGAACAAATCGCCGTGATCGCGCCCTATGCCGCGCAAGTGCGATTGATCCGCAATCGAATGCAATTATCCGCCATCGAGATCGATACCGTCGACGGATTTCAGGGCCGCGAAAAGGAAGCCATCATCTTAACGCTGGTTCGCAGCAACCCTGAAGGCGAAATCGGCTTCCTGGCCGATACTCGCCGCACCAATGTCGCTCTTACCCGCGCCAAGCGCGCTCTCCGCATCATCGGCGACAGCGCCACTCTTGCTAACAACGCTTTCTATCGCGACATGCTCGACTACTTCGAATCCAAAAACGCCTATCACAGCGTCTGGGAACTGGGCGGAGATAATTAACGACGGATTTCACTGAGGACACGGATTATTTAAATTAACCGTCCGGCTATAACGAAATTTTGCTTAAGTCGAGCACTACTTCCAATGTGGATTTCGAGTGGCTCAATGGCAACGGGAGCTGATCGCTGGCTGAGTAGATCTGTGCGCTCGCATAATGCCAACTACCATCGACTTTGCGCTCAGGCTGACGGCGCGATTCAACGCAGTGATGGATGAGATTGAAGATCCAATAGTTTGCAATTTGGGCTTCGGCGTACAGAGCAGCTTTGGTGGTTTTGTCGAAGCACAAGGTGGAATCTGCAATTTCAATTGCGAGTAAGACTTCGTGGCCAACCGGATGTCTGCCCTCGAAGGTTGATTCTGAGCCAAAAGCGATCGAGACATCCGGCTCAGGCTCAGATGAATCACTGATTGCAATCGGTGATTGGCACCCAATCGTGTAATTTTGATCCACGAGTGAAAACAGTTGCCTAAGCAAAGTGCGCAGGCAAGCTTCGTGCGCGACGCCTTTTGGGGACATTTGGATAATCTCGCCAAAGATGAGTTCCACGCGGGTAGCTGCTGGCAGCACACCTGCCTCTCCAATGCGATGATAGTCAGCGCGTGTGAATCGGAGTGGTTTGGGTGCGTTCATGAAAATGCCACTCAAATCGATAATTGTCCTAAAGTCAGGTGCCTCAGACAGCAGACGTCAAAGCCAGTTTAAGCTACTTTCGCATCGATTGACAGTTTACCAAACACGTGGGTCCGCATCTCCGAGGCGGATAGTTCTGCGTCTCGGAGATCCGCTGCTACGTGGTAAATCTCCATCTGCCTGTTGCCTAACAACTGGTCGGCAGACTTTTGTCGTTCGGAACCAAATTTTTGCGATCGGAAAATGCATCGAAGGCAAGTGAGCACTGAGTTTGTTAGAATTTAGAGCCGCGATCACTTCTGTATTATTTTAGAATGAGTTTAACCGATGTCTGTCCAACCCAAACGCGATTTCACAGTCGCTGAGTATTTGGCGATCGAGCGGCGTGCAGAAACGCGTAGCGAGTATTTTCGTGGCGAGATGTTTGCGATGTCTGGAGCAAGCCGCAAGCATAATCTGCTTTGCCTGAATGTTTCGGCCTGCATTCACCAGCAAATCCGCCATCGACGTTGCGAAGTGTATCAAACCGACATGCGTGTAAAGGTACGCGAGAGTGGTCTGTACACCTATCCGGATGTGGTCGCGACCTGCGAAGCACCGCAATTTGAAGACGAGCAAGTCGACACACTTTTGAATCCGCAAGTCATTGTGGAAGTGCTTTCCGAATCGACGGAAAACTACGACCGCGGCAAGAAGTTCGAGCATTATCGTCGAATCACTTCACTGCAGGAATATTTGCTAATTTCGCAAGACCGTCTGCTGGTTGAACTTTACACGCGCAGGCCGAACGAGGGCTGGTTGCTAACGGTGGCTTCGCGCTGGGATGAATGCGTTCAACTCACATCGATAGATTGTTCGCTACCGCTGGCTGAGATCTATGCGAAAGTAGAAGTGGTTGAATCGAACGACCATCTGTAGCCATGCCTTACTTAAGTTCGTGCGACAATTTGAATACCGAGGGATTTTGTGTACCAAGCTTGGATTGACGTGGGTGGAACATTTACAGATTGTTTTGTTTCAACACAGGAGCGGGCGCACGAGAGGCCTAAGCGATGCAAGCTGTTAAGCAGTGGTTTGTTGCCGATTTCTCATGGCGAAGTTTTAAATTCGCATTCCATACGGTCGCCGGAGTTGACTGAGGATTCGGTAGGATTCTGGGCTGGGGCTTATCTGCGGGCGATGGATGATGCTGGACGCGAGGTGGCTCGGCGGCGTGTGTTGGGCTTTGCCAGTGGCGTGCTGGAATGCGATGACGAGGTTGCGACGCTGGCTGATATGAAGTGTCGATTTGAAATCGACGCAGGTCTTGAGTCGCCGGTGCTGGCGGTGAGAAGGCTGCTGGGATGTGCCCTGACTCAGTCCTTGCCGCCGCTGCACGTGAGGCTCGGAACGACGCGAGGAACAAATGCGTTGTTAACGCGGCGCGGGGCGCAGGCGGCATTGGCGATTACGGCGCCGTTTGAAGATCTGCTGGTGATTGGCGATCAGACACGGCCGAATTTGTTTGAGCTAGGCATTCGCAAGCTGCCACAATTGGCCCATACGATCATAGGAATTCACGAGCGAATGGATGCCAAGGGGCAGGTATTGCAGACGCTCAATGTCGAGCATGCACGCGAGCAACTGGCGAAGACCCGCGCTGCGGGCTGCAACTCGCTGGCAATTTGTTTGATGCACAGCTATCTCAATTCGGATCATGAATTGCAGCTAGAGCAACTCGCCCAGGAGACCGGCTTTGAGTACATCAGTCGATCAAGCCGGGCTGCTCCCCTCATCGAATGGGTTGCCCGCGCACAAACTACCGTTGTGGATGCTTATCTTAGCCCGATTATTCGCAGCTATCTCGGTCGACTCGTTGAACAATTTGGTGGAGATCAGGTGCAGTTACAAGTAATGACAAGCGCGGGCGGACTGACCGATTGGCAGTCGTATTCGGGCAAGGATTGTATTCTGTCGGGCCCCGCCGGTGGCGTAGTCGCGTTACAAGGCTTAAGCAATTCGCTAAATATCGTGCAATTGATTGGCCTCGATATGGGAGGCACAAGCACGGATGTCAGTCGCATCGGACCGGATCATCAACTGCAGTATGAATCGTTGAAAGCGGGCGTGCGAATTCTAACTCCGACGTTGCCGATTGAAACCGTGGCGAGCGGCGGAGGTTCGATCTGTTGGTTCGATGGTGTGGCGCTGCGTGTCGGCCCGCAGAGTGCGGGAGCTTCCCCAGGGCCAGCCTGCTATGGCCGGGGCGGACCACTCACGATCACCGATTTGAATGTGTTTCTCGGTCGATTGCCAGCCGAGCAGTTTCCATTTCCGCTCGACGAAACTGCGATTATTGTGCAGCTGGACGCGTTGTTAACCGTGATGCGCGGCGTGTTGGCGATCGATTCTCGCGAGCAACTTGCCGACGGTTTTCGACGACTGGCAAATGAACAGATGTCAGCAGCAGTTCGAACCGTTTCCACTTCGCAGGGAGTTGATCCTCGAGGAGCGACTTTAGTTGGCTTTGGTGGAGCGGCAGGTCAACACATATGTGAGATCGCCGAGTTGCTCGGCATGTCGCAAGTGATCGATTCGGCGGAAGCGGGGTTGCTGAGCGCGCGGGGCATGGGGTTGGCAAACTTGCGCCGCGATGCGGCTTTGCCAGTTTATCAGTTGCTGGATCAATGCAATTGGTCGGCTTGCGAGGATCAAGCTGAGAAGCAGATTGGTGTTTTGACTGGGCAATTGATCGAGCTTGGTATTGCAGTGGAGAAAATAGAATCACTCGTTTGGTGCGAATTGCGCTATCGCGGTACGGATGCAACGCTGACCGTCCCTCAGTCGGACCGTGCGCAGGTGGCTACCGCGTTCCATACTGAACATGAAAAACGATTTGGATACGCGCGACGCGGCCTCGAAATCGAGCTGGTTGCCCTGCGAATCGAAGCGCTGGGTCGATCGGCTCATCTGTTGCCGACGGAATCGCGAGTGAATGAAGAAGTGAGCGGTGATAAGGCTATAAAGCGGTCCATCGAGCGAGTGAAGATTCAGCCAGGAGAGCGCATCGTAGGGCCGGCGATTGTTCTGAACGAAGGTTCCACGTTGGTGATTGACCAGGGCTGGGTTGCCCAGTCGCTTAGCGGTGGGACATTGCTGCTGGGGCGAGTCGCGGGCGAAACTCGAGAGGAGTTGCATGCGCAGGATTTCGTGTTCGATCCAGTGGTTCGCGATTGCTTGGCGCAGCGGCTATCGGCAATCGCCACGCAAATGGGCGTGGTGCTGCAACAGACGGCGGTCAGCGTCAATGTGAAGCAGCGGCGTGACTACAGTTGTGCGGTCTTTGATGGCCAGGGCCGGTTGCTGGCGAATGCTCCGCACGTGCCCGTGCATCTTGGAGCGATGGGGCAAACGGTTCGCGGAATCATGGAAACCTTTCCAGTGATGCGGCCTGGCGATTGTTTTATCACCAACGATCCTTATCGCGGTGGTTCGCACTTGCCCGATGTGACCGTGGTTACACCCGTGTTTGGCGAGGACGCTTCGCCAATGATGTTTGTGGCCAATCGGGCGCATCATGCTGACATCGGCGGGGTGGCTCCAGGGTCAATGTCGGTCGTGGCGACGCGGCTGGGACAAGAAGGAGTTGTGATTGCTCCGCGCTATCTGACCGAAGCGGGTGAAGATCGAACGGACGATTTCCAGCAGTTGCTCGCCAATGCGACTTATCCTCCGCGGGCTATGGCTGAAAATCTGGCTGATGTGTCGGCGCAACAAGCCGCCAACGCGCGCGGTGCGCGTTTGATTGTGGAGCTGGCGAGCACATTGGGATGGAAACAACTGGCTGTCTACTCTGAGTATTTGCTGCTAGCGGCCGCTGATCGCGTCGCGCAGTTTCTTCGACAATTGCCACAAGACCCCCGAACGTTTACGGATCACTTGGATGATGGAACGCCGATTGCGATTCGGATCACGTTTCCGGAAACAGGCCGCATCGTGATCGACTTCGATGGAACGGGAGCGGTGAGTCCGACGAACTTCAATGCGAATCCTTCGATCGTCACGGCAGCAGTAATGTATGTACTGCGGTGTTTGATTGCCGATGAATTGCCGCTGAATGAAGGTGTGATGCGCTGTGTGGAATTGAGAGTGCCTCGCGGCGTGTTGAATCCACCACCCCACTCGGATCCGGCGCTGAGTCCGGCCGTGGCTGCGGGGAACGTGGAAACATCGCAGCGCGTGGTCGATGTTTTGCTCGGCGCATTCGGCGTCGCGGCAGCATCGCAAGGGACGATGAACAATGTGCTGTTTGGCAACAGTCGTTTTGGGTTTTATGAAACAATCTGCGGTGGTTCAGGCGCTATCGAAGGCTTGGATGGAGCGAGCGGAGTGCACACGCACATGACCAACACGCGTTTGACAGATCCCGAGGTTCTTGAGTCACGATATCCAGTGCGTTTGCTGCGATTCGGATTGCGAGCCGGCAGCGGCGGCGCAGGTCGCTGGTGCGGCGGCGACGGGATCGTGCGCGAATTCGAGTTTCTTGAAGCAGTGGAGCTTTCGCTGTTGACATCGCGGCGAGGTGAGTTTGCGCCGTATGGAGTGGCCGGCGGTTCGGCCGGTGAAATCGGACGCAACATGCTGATCAGAGCTAGCGGAGAACGCGTCAAGTTAAGTCACTGCTGCCACCTTCGGCTTGAAACCGGCGAAAAACTCGAGATCCTTACACCAGGTGGCGGTGGGTTCGGAGAGTGTAACGCGGAGCTCCGTCGTCGCGACCAACAGACCTAAAAAGCACAGCCATTTCGATGGCGCCGTCATCAACAAGAGGGAACTCGGAGCTTGATTTTAGGATAACATGTAGGTCGAGTCCCCAGATTCAGTACGATTGAAAGGTTGACCTAATGCAACGTCGAGAGTTTATTCGAGCGGCAACGACGAGTGTCGCGATTGGTTCACTTGGAACATGCTTACAGCCAGTGCTGGGAATCGATCCCTTTGATCGACCGAAGCCCGGACGGTTGCGGTTGAGTCTGGCGGCCTATTCGCTGCGCAAGTATTTGACAGCGGCGAAGGACGAAGTGCAGAGGATGGATTTGTTCCAATTCGTCGATTTCTGTTTCCAGCAGGGAATTCCCGGCACAGAACTGACGAGTTACTATTTTCCAGAGCAGGTTACGCTGGACTACCTGCTGAAGCTCAAGCAGCATTGCCATCTACGCGGAATGACAATCTCTGGTGGTGCAATCCGCAATGATTTTTGTCAGTTAGACGAACAAAAAGTACAAGCAGATCTCGATCACACGCGGACTTGGGTCGATCATTACGCGGTACTAGCCGCGCCGACCATTCGTATCTTTGCGGGGACTCAACCGAAGGATGAAGAGGCGAGTGTGACACTTAAGCGATGCGCGAAGCACTGCGAAACGGTGGCCAGATATGCCGCTGAGAAAGGCGTGCTGCTGGCACTGGAGAATCATGGCGGAGTGACTGCGAAAGCGGAAGGATTATTGCAGGTCGTGCGCCAAGTCAATGCGCCCGGGTTTGGTGTGAATTTTGATAGCGGCAATTTTCAGTCGACGGATGATCCGTATGCCGAATTGGCTCAGATCGCTCCCTATGCGGTTAATGCTCAGATCAAGGTTGATATTTACCCAGGTGGTCAACATCAGCCGACAGATTTGGCGAGAGTACTGAACATACTGCGAGATGCGGGTTACAGCGGCTGGGTCGCACTCGAATATGAAGCCAAGGAAGAACCCTTGGAAGCGATTCCGAAGTACTTAGATCAGCTTCGCAAATTAATCGATGTTTAATCGGCAAGTGTGGCCGAGTCGCTCCGCGACTCGGCATAGAGTTGCGGAGCAACTCTTCCACAGCTCGCTAAGTGACGAACAGGTCAGCGAATTCGGGTTCATCTAGCATTAGGTCACTGGCCCGTTCTGCCAAGGCTGAAATGGTTAGCAATGGATTGCAGGCGATGGATGTCGGAAGAATTGCACCGTCGATGACGTACAAGCCCGAGTGGACGCGCGGCGCGCCGGATTGAAAGTCAACATCTCCGCAACCACGGCCGTCGAAAACTTGGCCTTTGTGATTGACCACGCCGTATCGCGGATCATCGGCCATGGCGCAGCCGCCGAGGGGATGTACGGAGATCATTTTGTCGCCGAAGATCTTAAGAAAGCGGTACTTTCCGCCAAGCGCGCTAGCGATTTGTTCGAATTCGAATCGAATCAGTTTCCGGTAGTCACTGTTGAGCAGTCCGGGCCAATTGACTTGGCCAAATCCCTTTTCGTCTAAGGTGATTCTGCCGCCAGCTCCGTCGTGGCCCATCCCAAGAAGGATCTGTGTGTTTTCCATGGTGGGGTCGAGCATCAGCGTACCGATGGCGTTCGCATAGGCACGCGCCGCGGCACCCTCTTGAATGAGTACACGACCGGGCAGTGGACGTTGCGGGTACGTAATATTGGATTGAATTGTTGGACCAACCGGCGAACATGCTGGTTCATAAGCAGAACGCCCAGCGCCTCCAGTGGGACACTGGCTGTTGGTGATAAAGCCGAGCGCGTCTCCGTTGCCTGTCCAGCCAAATCCGAGTCGCGGAGACAACTGCAGGCATTCGGATTGTGAACGCAGCAGCAATTCAGAACTGCCCAGGCTGCCCGCGCCCAAGATCAAGATGCGAGTTGTCGTGGAACCGGGGCAGCGAGCAAACGTACCATCTGCGTTGCGCCAAGCGACCGTAAAGTGGACTCGGTAGCACTCGTCCAGCTTTTCAATCCGATGTACTTCCGTTTGCGTAAAGAACTCGGCTCCGGCGCGTCTAGCCATGGGGATATAGTTCACGGCGAGCGTATTTTTCGCGCCGACATTGCAGCCCGATAAGCAATCGCCGCAATCGATGCAGCTTCGTTGCCGCATGCCTTGGCGGTTGATGACTGGCAATGAGTTTCCTTGCATTGAGCGCGTAACGGTAATGAGCGCGGGATCAAATCGCGCACCGCGATGCGCGAGTCGTTCGGCTGCAAAGCGCTGAGCGAGCATCTTCGAGCTGTAATCTAGCGGCTCCACCTGCGCTCCCAATTCGGCAATTGCTAACTCATAGTAAGCATCCAAGTAAGCGCGATCGCGCAGCAATTGCGGCCAGGAAGGTTGGCGAAAGACTTCGGGGTCGGGGCGATATGCGACGTTTGCGTTGATCAGTGACGAACCGCCCAATCCCGATCCGGCCAGGATGGTGATTTCGTCGAATTGCCGAACATCAAACAAGCCAGTTGGGTCGTGAATTTCGCCTTTTCTAGGGCCGAGCAATTCCAGTCGCGATGCGCCGGTTACATCCTTCAATCGATCAGGATAGGTTCCAGGAATCCACTCGCGTCCGCGCTCGATGACTCCTAACCGTGAACTAGGGCGTAGAGCTGCTGCCAATCTCGCCGCCGTTATCGATGCGCCATAGCCTGAGCCTATGATGAGCACATCAAACTGCCACGGTGTTTGGCGCGGCATGGGCGCGAGCAAACGCTCGATCGGCGCACTCAGGCGACCTCCAAATGCGGCTACATTAGCGTGGTAGTCTGCAATCGCCGTTGCTTTGTACGCGGAGTCGCCCGTGTGTCGTCGGCGGAGCACTTCGCCCAGCGTCGATTCGCCCAGCGTCGACTTGGGACGTTCAGCTTTCGCCAAGCAGGAAGTCGCAGTCGCGATCGCCGCTGCAGATATTTGAATGGCAGTGCGGCGGCTTAGTGGTAGACCTCCGCTGGGGACCTTTTGAGCGTCGTTCCGGATTGGGGAATCAACTTGCGACATGATCGGGGCACAATGCATGGAAATGATTTCGATAACTTACGTCTGATCGTCGCCAGTTGCAGAACATCGTCGGTATTTTTTGTCGAGCCTGAAAAGTTGACCAAAAGTACGGTTGAGGGACTTAAAGCGACCGGCAGAGGGAGATTTACCAAGTAGTCCTGGATCTTGGAACCAAGCCAGAAAGCAACCAAAATTGTATTAGTAAATGTAATAGCGGCTAAGGCGGTAAATTTTGGAGCAGTTAACTGGACAATTTTTGGCCTCTGGGAACAAACCACTATTTGGCTACTTTGGCAAAGGCGGATACAATGCGGCCGGTACGGAGACCTCAAGCTCGCAAACCGTTGTGGTTAGAGCGGTTTAGCTGCAGGCTAGGGCGGCCAAATTGAAAATCAAAGTGCTTTAAGGCGGTTTTCTAGGCTTTAGTGAAAATGGAGATTATGCGAAAGCCTTGATCCACTGGCCAAGGTATATTTTGGAAAGGTCAGCGCTAATCGGGCAAAGCTGACGTTTTTATGCCATGAACACTCATTAGGAGCTACCGAGTGCAAGTCAACGTATCTGCGCGGCACGGGACGATCAGTTCACACGATCAAGAAGTTATCCGCGAAAAAGCGGAGAAGGTTCAACGTCTGTTTGATCGAGTAAATGCGGTTGCCGTAACTGTCGATTTTCAGCATCCGGGTCATCCCAATGTAGAAATCAATGTGACGGCCGAACATGCCCCTGAGTTTGTGGCGTCTTCGGCTTCTACGACAGTCATTAGCGCGTTGGATGTCACGATTGCCAAGATCGAGCAGCAATTGCGCAAGCACAAAGAAAAAATCACCGGTCACAAGGTGGCTGGAATCAAACACATTCCTCCTGCGGATTCCGACGAGTAACGCAGGTGTCTGGAAAGGGTATTTGTAGTATGAAGTTCTCAGATTTTGTGAGTGGCAAGGCCATCCGTGCCGATCTACGTTCGACCGATAAAGCGAGCGTGATTGGGGAGTTGGTTGAGTCGCTGTTGGTTGCCGGCGAAATTAAAGCGGCTGACAAGGACGATATTGTCAAAGCGATTTTGAAGCGCGAAGAATTAGGCAGTACAGGTATTGGTCGAGGCATCGCGGTACCGCACACTAAGCATCTAAGCGTGAATAAATTGATTGGCACTGTTGGTGTTAGCACCAATGGAGTTGAATTCGAGAGCCTGGACGGCGAGAAGGTGCAGTTGTTCTTCTTGCTCGTTTCGCCCCCGGATCGCCCTGGCGATCACTTGAGGGCGCTCGAAAACATTTCGCGACAACTGCGCGATGAAACATTCTGCCGGTTCCTGAAGCAAAGCAAGACGTCTGATGACATTCTGCAGTTGCTAAATGAAGCGGATAGTAGTCAGTTTGGTTCGTAGAAAAAGTGATGGATTATTTGCGTCCATTTCGGAAGTTTTTGAGCCGTTACCCAGAAAGTTTTTAGAATTTCGCAGCCAGAAGATGGAATGCCAGCCACAGTTCAACGAATTGTAATTGTTAGCAACGAGCAGGGTTTGCATATGCGACCTGCCGATTTGCTCGTGCGCGCTGCAGGCCGCTTTCAAAGCCAAATCGAAATTGAAAAAGACGGTCACTCGGTTGATTGCAAGAGCATCATGGGGATTCTCACCCTGGGTGCCGCGCAGGGCGTATCGTTAAGACTGAGGGCGACAGGGGTTGATGCCGAAGAAGCACTGAAGTGCCTAGCCGAATTGTTCGCAGATGGATTCAATGAGTCCGATTCAGACGTTGCTTAGCTGAAGCCACCAGTCGAGGCTATGCCAAGTTCGATCCGCTTTGGGTTGGATGTGCAACGGCTGGGTTTTTACAATTTGATATAAGACATTATGTACACCACTCAAATCGTCTGCCTCGCATTCAGTCGACCGCTGCCTAGGGCATTCTGCGGTCGCACGGAACTTCGCGCATGCGAGACTGAGTTGACAGTAGCCCCCCAATGCTTGAACTGCAAGGTATCGCGGTCTCGCCAGGAGTTGCCATCGGAAAGGTTTTGATCCTTGACCAAGAAGGTTACCGGATCACTCGCTCTCAGATAGATTCCTCAGACCGAAACAATGAAGCACAGCGATTGCGACAAGCGATCGATGAAGCTTCGTCGCGCTTGGATGAACATCGGCAGCGGTCGGCCGAGAAACTGGGTAAAAAAGTTGGGGCAATCTTCTCTGCGCATCAACAAATGCTGCTCGATCCGAGTCTTCACGCTGAGTGGCTTCGATTAATTGAGGACGAATGTTACAGTGCTGAGTATGCGATCTCCTCGGTGCTCAATCGCTACTCGCAAGCCTTCCGTAACATGGGCTCCGGGATGATGAGTGAACGAGCCGCAGACGTGCGTGATGTCGAACGCACGCTGCTCGAAGCGCTGGGAGGACATCCTACGCAGGACAGTGGTGGCGATGGGCAATCGGTGCTCGCTAGCCACGATTTAACGCCGAGCGAGACGGCCAAGTTAGATCGCGAAAAAATCCTCGGCTTTTGCACCGAAGTCGGCGGACCCGGCGGCCACACGGCGATCGTAGCTCGCGGTTTGGAGATTCCCGCAGTCGTCGGACTTGGCACGTTTTTGCATCGGATCGCCAATGCCGCCGATGTAATTGTCGATGGCTATCGCGGGCGCGTGATATTACAACCCACCGAAGAGGTTCTCGCACGATATCGCGAACGTATGGAAGTTCGAGCGACGCGTACGACGAAACTCAGCGAACTGCGAGATCTGCCCGCCCAGACGCTCGACGGTACGCATGTGAAACTCATGGCCAACATTGAATTCCCCTACGAAGTGGATGCTTGTTTGGCGCGCGGCGCCGAAGGCGTGGGGCTGTATCGCACTGAGTTTCTGTATCTCGGCTCGGTGAAAGAGCCGACCGAGGAGCAGCATTTCGAAGCTTATCGTCAAGTTGTCAGTGCGATGGGTGGTAAGCCCGTGGTGATGCGCACACTGGACTTGGGGGCTGACAAGATGGGCCAGTCGCCGCAATCCGAACGAGAAAACAATCCCTTCTTGGGGCTCCGCAGCATCCGCTTGTCTTTAAGAAATCCGCAAATGTTTCGCACCCAATTGCGAGCCATGTTGCGGGCAGCATCGGAGGGCGATTTACGAATCATGTTCCCGATGATCACGACCTTGCACGAATTGCGAACCGCGCGGATGGTTCTGCGGCAAGTTATCGATGATTTGCAAGAAGAGGGTATTGACGTTCCAGTCAAAGTCTCGGTGGGCATGATGGTTGAGGTTCCAGCGGCGGTGCTGATGTTGGATCACTTGTTGCCTGAAGTGGATTTCATCAGTATCGGAACCAACGATCTGATCCAGTACACATTGGCAGTGGATCGCACGAATGAATATGTCGCCGACTTGTACACCGGACTGGATCCATCGGTTCTGAGGTTGATTAAGCAGTCGGTCGACCAAGCGCTGAAATACGGAGTGGATGTCAGTGTTTGCGGGGAGATGAGTTCAACTCCGCTGTGTGCTTTGCTGTTGGTTGGCTTTGGTGTGAGGACGCTTTCTGCACCTCCTTCGGCCATACCGCAAGTGAAGCAGGCGTTGCGCAACGTTACGCTGTCGGACTGTGAAGCGATGGCCAATCGCTCGCTCGGATTTGGAACCGCTCGTGAAGTTGATGCGTACTTGCAGGGGCGGTTTGCCGAGTTGCTTCCTGAGATGGCTATAGGAGCTTAGGTGGAATGAGCAAAACACGCTTGCGAATTCGATTTACCAAAGCAGGTGATCTGCGATGGATCAGCCATCGCGATTTGGCACGCGTGTGGGAACGCTTATTGCGAAGGGCTGGATTGCAATTGGCTTTTAGCGAAGGTTTTAATCCCAAGCCGCGGATTAGTTTCCCAACAGCTTTGGCGCTCGGGATTGAAGCATTAGATGAAGTAGTTGAATTAGAGATAGTGGGTGAATTTGATCTGGCCATGATCGAAGCGAGTGTGCTCGCGCAATTGCCAGAAGGTATGAAGTTGTTGGAAATGCGCCCGCTCGAAGCGGGGCTTGGAAAAGCTCGCTTTATCGCGGCGACTTACCGCGCGTTGTTGCCGACCGAATTGGTCGAGGCCACGATAGCTGCGGCGGAACAGTTACGACAGCGTGAGACGATCGAGATCGAGCGCGATCAGAAAACGATCGTTTGTAACACGCAGGACCCGCACTTTGACGTGCGGGTCGAGGACGGTTATTTGGTTTTTTCACTGCCCGCGATCGCGCAGGGCTCAATTAGGCCTTTGGAATTGTTGACGTGTTTGGGGCTTTCTAAATTGCTTGAAGACGGGACGCTGCTGCAACGCACCGCAGTGTTATTGGACGAGCCACACCTGTCGAGCTCGGTGTCCAACGCTTCTTCCCGTGCTGTGCAAATTGCCTCCGAAGCAACAATTCAAGGCGAGAATTTTTAGATATGAAAGAGAACTATGCGAAAAGAAATGTTGATCAATGTGTCTCAGCCCGAGGAGTGCCGAATAGCTATCCTCGAAGACGGCTCATTGGAGGAACTGTACACCGAGAGAGCTAGTCAGAATAATTATGCGGGTAACATCTACAAAGGCCGCATTGTTAATCTCGAGCCCAGTATCCAGGCGGCGTTCGTGGACTTCGGAGTCGGCCGGAACGGATTCTTGCACATCAGCGACGTCGAGGCGCAGTACTTCCGACAAGCGGGTTACGATCCTGCGGAAATCATGGACGGTCCTCCAGGTGCCGACATCGACGATGACGACAGCGACGATGATGAAGAAGAACAACCGCGGCGACGCCCCAACAGCCGCATGAGTTCACGGCCGCGGTTTAAGCCGCCGATTCAAGAAATCTTTCGCCGCGGCGACGAAGTATTGGTACAGGTGATTAAAGAAGGTATCGGTTCCAAAGGCCCGACGCTTTCCACTTACATCAGTATTCCTGGCCGTTATCTAGTGTTGATGCCAGCGCTGGGCCGCGTTGGCGTCAGTCGCAAGATTGAGGATGAACAGCAACGCCGCGTGCTGCGTCAGACCTTACTGGAACTCAATCCTCCGAAAGGCCTCGGTTTCATTGTTCGCACCGCTGGCCAAGAGCGAACACGGCGTGAATTGTCGCGCGATATGGCTTACTTGGTCCGCCTTTGGAAAGTGCTTGTAAAACGCGTCAAGAACACGCCCTCGCCAGCCAATATCTACGAAGAAAGCGACATGATTATCCGAACCATTCGCGATATCTTCAGCGAAGATATCGATACGATTTTGGTGGATGATCCCGAAGCCTTCGAACGTGCCAAAGAGTTTTTACAACTGGTGATGCCACGCTACGTGAATCGTTTAAAGCTATACGAAAGCCGCGAACCGCTATTCTACAAATACAATCTCGAACGCGAGATCGCGCGCATCCAGCAACGCGTGGTGCCGCTTAAAGGCGGTGGCTCGATCGTTATCGATTCTACCGAGGCTTTGGTTGCCATCGACGTCAATAGCGGCAATTTCCGCTCGGATGATTCGGCCGAGGACAACGCTTTCAAGCTCAATATGAATGCCTCGAAGGAAATCGCTCGCCAATTGCGACTGCGCGACTTGGGAGGCGTGATCGTCAATGACTTTATTGACATGCGCCATGAAACCCACCGTCGCAAAGTTGAACGCTCGCTGCGCGATGCCATGGAACGCGATCGTGCGCGCACCAAGATCTTGCGAACCAGTCCATTCGGCTTGATCGAAATGACCCGACAACGTATTCGCCCCAGTCTCAAACGCAGCGTCTACGAAGACTGCCCGTGCTGCCAAGGTCGCGCCGTCGTGAAGACGGGCGAGAGTATGGCCATCGAAGTCGTCCGCGTGATGATGATGGCTTGCCAACAGCCTCGTGCGGCACGCATCACGATTCGCGTCAATGACAAGGTGGCGGCGTTCCTGAACAACCGCAAGCGAAAAGCGATCATACAGATGGAGGAAGCCACCAACGTAACGGTGCAAATCCTCGGCAGCGAAACGCTGTTCCCAGAACATTTCGAATGCGATTTGCGAGATGCGGAAGGAAATCTGATCCCCCTTCCGTTCCTCGAACAAGCCTAACACCGACGCCCTAGCCCGGAATCTGAACTTGAAACAAAAAACGGACGCCTGGTTCCAGGCGTCCGTTTTCGTTCAGATTTGGAATGGAATACGACCCGCTTATTGCTTGCCGTTGGCGAGCGCCACTTGAGGCTGGAAGTAGGGGTTGTCGATCACCAGTGGCGTAACCACCACTGGCGAGGGAAGGACAGTATTGACTGGTGCAGGTACCGGTTGTACCACAGGTGCGGGAAGCGGCATTTCGCCGGGCGTCATCGGCAAGAGGGCGCATGGATTGTTAATGATGAGAGAACGTTCAACGTGTCGCGCCGGAGCATAACCAGCCGTTGGTTGCAACTGCGATGGTGCCGCGAAGGGACTGTCACCGTACGGGCGTGTGTAACGTGCTCCGTAGTAAACCGGTGGATGCAAGGCGAAGTAAGGAGGGGCTGGAACGTAGGGGCGGATGCCATAGTTGTAGTAGCCGTAGCCACCGTATCCAAACCCACCACCACAATCAGCGGACGCTTGGCCGGCGCTTGAGACGAAAGCCATCGCGCACAAAATAGCCGTCAAGTAAAGTTTCATGTTGAGCCTTGCTTGGGAGAACGAATTTGTCAGCATCCATTCGCAACTTGGCAAGCAGTCCTTTAAACTCACGCTAATTGGTAGCCGTCAAAGTTCAAGTATGCAACGCGACTAGACGGGCGGCTCGGTTCAAAATTGTTTGAAGAATACGGTTGTAACGATCATTCAGCTAACGGAAGACTTGAAAAGTGAAGCCAAGCGGCTGGGATTCGTCCTGGCGGGAGTGACCGCCGCGGCTGAACCGGCGCGAATTCGTGCCTTTCACCAGTGGTTGGGAAACGGATACGCGGGGCAGATGCACTACCTCGAAAAACGTGCCGACGCGTACCAACATCCGGCTCATGTACTCGAAGGCTGTAGATCACTATTGATGTTGGCCCTACCCTATCGAACGGCAGAGCTGCCCCAGCATATCGAATGTGTTGGCGTTGAAAGTGGCCGAGTTGCACGCTATGCGCTCGGGGAAATGGATTACCACGATGTGATTCATGACCGACTGAAACAACTAAAAAGCTGGCTGGAGCAAAGGGCACCTGGTGCCCTGGTGCGAGGCGTAGTGGATACGGCGCCATTGCTCGAACGCGAGTTTGCTGAGGCGGCCGGATTGGGCTGGGTCGGGAAAAACACTTTATTGCTCAATCGCTCGTGGGGCAGCTATTTTTTCCTGGCGGCGTTACTAACGGACCTAACGCTAGACATCGATCCGCCGCAAGACAAAGGCTATTGCGGCACCTGCACCGCGTGCTTGGATGCCTGTCCAACGGATGCGTTTGTCGAGCCCTATGTGTTGGACGCAACCCGTTGTTTGAGCTACCTGACGATCGAGCATCGTGGACCCGTGAGCGACCATTTGGCTGGGAAGTTCAATGCTTGGGTTTTTGGTTGCGATATTTGCCAAGAGGTCTGCCCCTGGAATCGTAAAGCGAAGTTGAGTGAGGAGGACCTTTTTGCACCCAGTTCCGAGCGCGCAGAACTGCCTATTGAAGAGCTGCTCCAGTTAGACGACGTGAGTTTTCGCGCGCGGTTTAGGCACACGCCGATGTGGCGTACCAAGCGGCGTGGCATGGTGCGCAACGCCATCCTAATCGCAGTGGGTAAACGATTGGTACACTTATTACCTAGTATTCGCAGGTTGCAGGAGGACGAGGAACTCATGATTCGAGACGCGGCCAAGTGGGCGGTAAATCATTTAATGTGATTTTAAGGTCGGATACGGGAATGCGAGGTTCCTACCGCGCCTTTCACCGAGCGGGGCAGCAGGAGCTTCTCCCTAGCCGCAATTTTTAATCTTGACAGAGCGCTAGGCTTTGTCTCAAAAGCGGTCTGACCCTCTCCGGGCATGTTCTTTTGTCAGTGATTTTGCATGCCCTCCAAAGGGTCAGACCCCTTTTGAGACAAAGCCTAGCTGCTGTGATTAGCCAAAATCATGGCCGTTGCACCGCAACAGGTTAACTGTAATCCAGGTTCAAAGTTGCCTCTGCGCAGATAGGCCAGGGCTAGCACAGAGCCGCCCGTTGGGTCGAACGACGCCGAAGTAACCTGGCCAACCTGCTGGTTGCCTTTCATGATAGCCGCACCAAGCTCGATGCTTTCTCGAGACTCAATGCGCACGAGGCAAAGTTTTTTTTGCAATTGGCCGATTGCATCCAATCGTGCGATAGTCTCTTGGCCAAGATAGCAGCCCTTGGTGAAACTGATCGTTAACGGGTCGCGATCGAGTTCTTGCGGAATGGACTTCTCCAAAATCTCGCGCCCCGATTGAGGCCAGAAACTCGCGATCCGTCGCTGTTCGAACTCTTCGGGCAGCTGCGCCGAAACACCGGCTGAGGCGAACGCGTCGATCATGGATTGACGATTGCTTTGCTCAGTGATCACCAAAACATCGTTAGCCGCCAGCAATTGAATTGAAACCGCAGTTACGCTCAGCGACATAACTTGAACGCTCAGGATGCTACCGTTCTTCGACGAAAACGCGGGTAAACCGAAATGCATAGCGCTTTGGTCAGCTTCTCTTTCGCTCAGCAAGAACACCCGTTTCGAAGCACTTTGGTCCGTGATCTTTGCATCTTCACGAATGATGTAACGATCGATGTGCGCGCACAATGCCGTCGGATTGCCAAATTGGCCAACTAGCAGAATCTGATCAGGCAGCTTGAGAACAAATCCGTGTTCCACGCACCAGCCACGAACGTTGGTAATAAACGCTTCGCAGCAGCTGCCCACGGCCAGCTTTCTGACGTCGTTGGTGCAGAGATTGTTGATCACTTTCTCCGCATCAGCCCCGAGGATTTGAATCACATGTGCTTTGGGTAACTCGAACATTTTTTTTCCTGTTGGATAGCAGGGCGCCCCAGGGGGGCGCCATCGGTAGGTTCGGTCTGCCAGTATCCAGGGTCCACCTGACCAAACATGAGCGTCAAAATTCCTTGCGAGCTACATACACGCATCCGATCAATAACATCACGCCGACGAACGCGAGGTTGGTGAAGATGGGCCGCCACACGTCCAGTTCCGCTTGAGCCTGCTTCATATCGTTGGTGACAATACTCAAGCTCTGCGTTTCGCTGCCCGACAGCAAATAACCCATGGCATTATCGAGCGCGCTGGGCTTGGGATTTATTTGATAGAGGGGGTTAATTCCCCAATTGTAGACCATCTCCAATGTCGACATCTTCGGCTTGAATTCCTTAATGATTGAGCTGCTCGACAGGTCGAACTCAACCACGCGATTGGGCTTCAATCCCAGCAGGACATTGGAGGTTGACTCCCAAGTCATCGTGGTGAGTTTGCCTGCAAAGGAACTGGGGATCGTCGACAATTTCCCGCTTTCGCAATCAAGCTTGAACCAATTCCCCGTATGCGAAATGATGGCCGCTTGGCTGGTTCCGGGAATCCACACGAGCTGACGAACGTTATTCTTATTAGGCAAGGAGACATCTGAATGTACGGGCTTTAATTTCGCATCGAACACGATCAGCGGCAGCGAATCTCTCGCCACGACACAGTATTGGTCGTTGGCAATCACGAGAGCGGGTTCGGTCCCTTCGCCTTCAATCTTGGTATTCGCAGCGACTTCAAACCGGTTCTTCGTGTAGGTGAGCACGTCGACATTTCCTGCGTTGTAAATCACCAAGCCATTGCCGTCGGCGGTGGTGGCAGCCGAGGAATTGTCGCTCATCACAAAATCTTTGGGCGCGACGTTTTCGAACGCGTTGGTTCCGGGTACCCATTTTCGTAACATGCCAAGCAGCGCGTTGTCGGCCGTTTTGCTAATATCTTTGTCCCAATTCAAGCGAAAAATCCCTCCACGACAAACAGCAATGACATCGCCACCAACTTGAGTCAGCTCGATTAACTGTTGCGGAATCTCGGGCCCGGTCTCACCCATCCAATAGGACGTCGAGCGAGCGTCGGCCAGAGTTTTTGGATCGCGACTTACGTCGTTCGACTGAACACTATCCGCCTTCGCATCCATGCCTTGACGTATTGCCGCAGATGGCTGGTCGATGGGAAGTGGAGTTGCGTCTCGCTTCAAATCTTCTGTTTCCTTCTCAGGGGACTCTTCACTCAAGCGAATGACCGAAATCTTTCGCGAGCGCGCTGAAAGCCCGCCGAAGGGTCCGTTGCGGAAAAAAGCTTTCACGACGATCTGCTTGCGTTTTGCATCGTAGAGAGGTCCAAAGGTTCGCGATGGACCACCGAATTCGGTATCGATCGCTGGTTGCCACACGGAAAACGCATCATTCCAAAGACTGAATTCACCGCGCTGATTCACAGCCATCACCTTACCGTCGATTTTTTCCACTCGACTAATCTGTGGTAGCAACTCGACATGCTGCTGCATGCCATCGTGGATTGCACCAATGGCAAAGCAGAACAACCAAAAGATGATGCACGACACTACGCACACGATGGAATTGCCCCACACGAGGCCCACGAGCGCCGAGACAGAATAGAAGATAATGAACACAAACAGCAACAGGGGAACGCAGTAAAGCAAGCCTTCGTTCCAAATGTCGAATCGAATGCCCGCGATCAAGTACAGACCGATCAAAACAAAGGTGATGTTGAACAGCACGAAAATGCAGCCGCCCAATAACTTGAACAAGTACAGCCAAATGCGCGAAATCGGCTTGCTCAGCAGCAAATGCAATGATCCCGAACGAAATGTCTCCGGCACGATCGGACTGGTCACGATCAAGGCGACAAACACCGCCACGATTCCCAAGCCCAACTTGATCAAAAACCCCAACAGTAGCGGCTCGACAAACTGCTTGATTTGCTTGCGGCTGATATTGATCGGTTCGCCAAGTTTGAATCCCGCGTAACCGATCCACAGTTGTTCGCTGCGAGGTCGGGTGAGTTCCAGCGGAAATGCAAGTTGCAATAGCTCGCGATTCAATTCCTCATGCTCAAAGTCGTTGAGTTTATCCACGCCCTGCTGAAAGAGAGGCTTGAGCCTGTCGCGTTTGTCAGCGGTGGGAAATGCCTCAGCCGAGTACAAGTCTTTGGCATCGATCACAACATTCAATTCTTTGGCCATGTCTGCCGAACGAATTCGCCGTCTACCACGCTGATCACCGCCCGAATCCGCTTCAGGTTTCAACCGCTCCAAAAAATCGGGGCTCAACTTGGATGCAACCGCCTTGATGGATTCGTTGCCCTTGCCCTTAGCTGCATCCAACAGCTTTTCTTTGATTTTGTCAAAGTTATCGATGTCATTGCTCGACAGTTTAAAACTGCGTTCAGTGACGTAGCCGAACGGTGCCAAGCCGGCAAGCACCAAGGCCCAACCGAATAACAGCACCCACAACACGCGGTTGCCGACGGCTTCCCAAAAAGAATCGATTAATATCGCAAAATAGGGCTTCATGGCAATTTTTCTCTGGCTAAGAGCCTGTCCGAAAAGGGGTCTGACCCTCTCCGCCAACACTCTAAAGGGTCAGACCCCTTTTCGAACAGGCTCTAAGCGGCGAACGGGTTTTCTTGATCTGCTTGTGATGATTGTTGTACTGCGGACAGGAAAACTTCTTCGAGTGTAAGCTTGGTGCGATCGAGTCGCAGTAAGCTGATGTTGAGCGCGCGGATGCGATCGATCAATTGATCGATGTCGGCTTGTGTATGCATAGCGCTCGTCAACTGCCAATGTGAATCGGGAAGCGGCAGGATTTCGACACCCATCCAGTGCTTGAGCTGTTCAATTTTCTCTGGTGCAGCAGCTAGTTCAATGCGCACCTTGGTGTCGAGCGCTCCACCAAACTGTTGCGTCAACTCACGGGGCGTGCCGATGCCTTGCAGCTGGCCACCTGCCAGAATTGCCACTCGGTCGCACACCAGTTCAACTTCTTGCAAAATGTGACTATTCAAAAAGACCGTCTTACCTTGATCGCGCAGTTCGTTGATCAACTTGCGAATCTGCGAACGTCCCACGGGATCGAGGCCATCGGTCGGCTCGTCCAGAATCAACAGTTCTGGATCATGCAGCATGGCTTGAGCCAGCCCCAGTCGCTGACGCATCCCTTTGCTGTACTTCCGCACCAATTCCTTTTCACGACCCGCCAGACCGACCAATTCAAGCAACTCCGACGATTTCGTTTTGATCACACTCTCGGGTACTGAACTCAAGCGTCCAAAGAACTCCATCGCCCGCTTAGCAGTTTGGTGTGACGGGAAATTCAGATTCTCTGGCAAATAGCCGATTCGTCGTCGCGCGCTCTTGGTTCCAGCGGGTTCACCCAGCAAAAAGGCTTGGCCGCCAGTACTTTTCACGATCCCTAACAAGATCTTGATCAGCGTGGTTTTCCCCGCGCCGTTAGGCCCAAGTAATCCGAAGACCTCACCCCGCCGCACGGCTAAATCAATACCTTTCAGGGCATTGAACCGCCGCGGTACGATCCATCCATCGCGATACTGTTTTTGGAGTTTTTGAACATCAATTGCAAGTGAGTCGATCATGCGGAGAATGGGTTCGTCGAAGACGGTGAATGTTTTATTTTGCTAACCAACGGGAAATGACCTAATTGGACAACGCCACTTTGAGAGACTGAAATAGTTGCAAGCTCGTTGGAGTCCAACCTTTAGGCGCTTTTGTAGCTCGCCTGCAGCGTTTGCCGCGACAGTTTTATCCATGCTAAGCATACACGAAACATGCTTTCCGCGGTAACCCGATGGACTGGTGGAATCGTTGGCGGCCGGTGCTCGCCCACGGCGTGTTCGTACATCACCACCCAACCTTGGAAAGCAGAGAACATTGCGGGATCAATTGGCACTCGCATTATCACTCAGCTCGTGAACTTGCGCAGCAGATATTCGCCCAGAGTAGGAGACAAGGCGGAGGCGATGAGCAGTAGCCGTGCCTTGCGCGGCAAAATAAGTAAGTTCCGACGCTTGGCAGCCGCCTCCAGAATTTCGCCGGCAAGTTTAACTGGGTCGAGTCCTTTAATTTTAGCGCCACCGCCGCTTTTCAGCGCCTCAGGCGGCAATTCGGCTGCTTGAACCGAATGACTGTAGCGTTGCCCGGCATCTTCGCGCGCAATTGGGCCGGGGCTAACCAACATCACACAAATTCCATCGGCGGCTAACTCCAGCCTTGCTTGCTGTGCCAATGCGGCCAATCCGTGTTTGGCAATAGCGTAACCGCCCATGAAACGCGGCGCGAAATGCGATGACAAAGAACCGATCAAAACCAGTACACCGTGAGTCGGTTTGAGCAGCGGCGAGAATTGCTGGATCGCGTTCAAACCACTTCCCACGTTGGTCCGCACCAGATCAAGCATGCGATTGAGGCTAAGTTTATCGATGCTACCTCGATCGCTTTCGCCCACCGCGTTGATGACCAAGTCGATATGATCGAAACGCTGACGAACAACTTCTGCAACCTTTGCGGCGCTCTCGGCGTTGGTCAGATCACCGCTGATGGTAAACAACTGAGCAGTGGGAATCCGCTGCACGATTTGCGACTGAGCCGCATTGAGTCGAGACGGATCGCGCGCGACCATAATGACACGCGCCCCCTGTTCAGCCAGTGACACAGTCAGTTGCCAGCCCAATCCGGCCGACGCGCCACAGACCAAAACGATCTTGTTTTTCCAAGCTAACTGCACGGGTTGGTACTTCGGGGAAATGGGGTGCTTAGTGTGCCTCTGGCGCTCCGCTGTCGCAATGACACGCGACAATTACGCGATTATCGCGACGGCGCAGCGTCGCAGCCTATTTTAAAGCCCCGAGACCTACACTACTTGAATCGATGGCGATCCATTAAAACTAGTTGGTCAGCGCCACTTTGGAACGAAATCCTTTGGTTTGTTGGGTAGATCAGCCGGAACGCGTTAGAGAGCGTCCCGCTTAGGAGATTGAACAGGTAGTAATTGTTACAGCGGTTTGGTTTTATCAGCCGGAAGGCGTTAGCCTCCGGTTGTGGATAGAACCGGAGGCAAACGCCTTCCGGCTGATAAAACACCTGTAAATCAGTGCTTTCAATTTGATTCCTAAGCTGGACGCTCTCTAACGCGTTC
>JANLQO010000143.1:0-2547 GCA_031367855.1 Planctomycetia bacterium
CCGCCTTTTTCATGCCAATATCAATCGCCAAAAAGTGCGAAACTAGAACTTAGTAGTGAGCGGGAAATAAGTGTCCAGTACCATTTGTGCGAAGCACCCGAAGGGCCAGTTCCTGGCAAATGGTACCGGACACTTATTTTCCCAGCCGGACTGGCATTAACCTCCGTTGGAATGGCTGGCAGCTCGTTTTGACACGGCTGTTGATGTTGGTCCACCTTTTGCTTCAGGCTATTTGAGTGACAACGTCAATAACGCGACGCCACCGCTGGTGGGGATGGTTATGGAAAGCCATCCCTTCATCCCCTTTCCCGCAGTCGTTTTTATTGCGGCGTTCGTGTTTGAAAATGCTTGCCTTTGAGCGATTGATCGATTTCGACTCGACCTGCTGTCAGATCATCACCTCTGTTCAAAGATTGACCATTTCGTAGCAAGGCATAACGCCTTAGTAGGCCTAGCTGAGTTTAAACGAGCATCTTGATTGCTTGGTAGTCATCTATCTCTATTCCTTGATGAAGTCACCTGATGGAAGACAAACCACAACTGGGCGCGGATGTTGACAATGCCAAACATTCTGAGTCCCCGGCGGACGAGGGTGTTGTTCGCGAAGCGAGCGTGAACGAACAGCGTTTGCAGGAACAATCGGAGTGGTTGCGGGTAATTCTGGCCGTTGTTAGCGATGCGGTTATAGCCACGGATGCTGCAGGTCAGGTGACCAGTCTGAATGCGGTTGCCCAGCAAATGACGGGTTGGAGTCAGGCGGAGGCCCAAGGTCTCCCGCTACCGGCCGTGTTTTGCATTCTCGACGAGCAAAGTCGTCAACCGGTTGAAAATCCGGTAGCCAAAGTAATACGCGATGGGATAAACGTAGGTGCGAACAATCGCACAGTGCTTATTTCCAGACAGGGACGGGAAACACCCAATGACCACTCGGCTGCTCCGATTCGCGATGCGGCGGGCCAGATAATTGGTGTAGTGTTAGTGTTCAGGGACGTGACGGCGCAGCGTCGCTCGGCGCAGGAAGTTCGTGTAAGCGAAGCTCGCAATAGCGCGATACTGGAGACTGCACTGGATTGTATTATCACCATGGACTCGCTGGGAAAAGTGGTCGAATTCAATCCAGCAGCTGAACGGACTTTTGGATACCGGCGGGCCGAGGTCATCGGGCAGGAATTGTGCGAGTTGATCATTCCTGTCGCTTTGCGAGAGCGACATCGACGCGGTTTGAGTCATTACCTTGCGACGGAAGAAGGGCCAGTCCTAGGCAAGCGGATTGAGTTGCCGGCGCTGCGTGCAGATGGCACGGAATTCCCAGCTGAGGTAGCGATCACGCGCATTTCTGTGGAAGGACCGCCTCTGTTCACAGCCTACTTGCGCGATATTAGTGAACAAAAACAGATCGAGCGATTCCGTCTTGCCCGTTTGGCCGCGACTCGGGCGCTCAGCGAAGCTGCGAATATCGAGGAAGGCGCCAGCGGTGTAATTCAAGCGCTCTGTGAAAACCTCAATTGGGATCTGGGGTTTTTGTGGATGGTCGACCAAGTCGGCACCGAGCTAAGTTGTGTTTCGGGCTGGCGTAGTCCGGACTTGCAGATACCAGAATTCGAATCGGACAGTTTCAATCGAAAATTGAGTCGCGGTGAAGGTCTACCCGGTCACGTGTGGCTCACAGGGAAACCAAGATGGATGCTGGACGTAGTGAGTGAGGCCGCATTTGTTAGAGCGAAATCGGCCGCCAAGCACAATCTACGCAGCGCTGTGGCTTGCCCGGTGATCGTCGGAGAACGTACGCTTGGAGTCATCGAATTTTTTACGCAACGGCTACGCGAGCCAGCGGCCGATCTTTTGGAATTGATTTCGACTCTGGGTGGCAGCCTGGGTCAATTTCTCGAACGCAAACACAACGAAGAGCAAGTTCGGAGAAGTGAACAAGAATTAGCCGACTTTTTCGAGAAAGCCCCGGTAGGTTTGCATTGGGTCGACGCAGGAGGGAAGATCTTGCGCGTCAATCAGGCCGAACTAGACATGTTGGGCTACAGTCGCGAGGAGTACATTGGTCAATCCGCTGCCGCCTTTCAGGCTGATGAAGTGGCCAAAGAGTTCATCTTAGAACACTTGCGAACCGGTCAACCGCTGGTTGAATGCTCAGCTCGACTGCGCTGCAAAGATGGAACTATCAAGGATGTGATGATCGACTCCAGCGCCAGGTGGAACGATGGCCGGTACGTTCACTCTTGGTGCATTACGCGAGATATCACGGAGCGCAAGCAGGCGGAATTGGCTCTGCAAGCAAGCGAGCAGAGGTTCGTTGGATTCATGCATCACTTACCTGGTTTGGCGTGGATCAAGGATATGCAAGGCAGATATGTATATGCCAATGCGGCCGCGGAGAAGGCTTTTCGCACGCCCCTCCTAGAACTCTACGGCAAGACGGATGATGAAATCTTTCCACCTCTCACCGCCATGCAGTTCAAGTTGAACGATCAACAGGCAATGACTAACCCAGCAGGCGTAAAAGTCATTGAAGCCTTGGAAAATGAAGATGGGGTG
>JANLQO010000153.1:0-3561 GCA_031367855.1 Planctomycetia bacterium
TCACACCGGAAGAGTTGCAAAAACTCGAAGTGGAAGTTTAGTTTCTTCGCTGCGAGAATTTCGGCTGCTTAACTTTTTGGCTGTGTCAAATTGGTAAACAGGGATCAACCGGAGTGCGTTAGAGAGCGTCCCGCTTAGGAATAAAATGAAAACACTGAATTACAGACGATTTATCAGCCATTAGGCGTTAGCCTCCGGTTCTATCCCCAACCGGAGGCTAACGCCTTCCGGCTGATTCAACCAAACCACTGTAACAACTACTACCTGTTCGATCTCCTAAGCGGGACGCTCTCGTTAGCGTCCGGTTTTTGCAATATTAACCGGGTGCTAACGCACTCCGGCTGATCCCTGTTTACCAAGTTGACAAAGCACAAGTGCTGCAACCAACTCTTCATCTTAGGGTTGATGATTGTAGGGTGGCACACGTGCCACACCTTCAATTCTGAGTAACCTTCAGCCCCAGTTCAACAAACTCCCTGGGCAATCGCACACCGGAGTACAGCATCGGCGCGGGATGGCGGAGTGCGTCGGTGCCAAAAGTTCGCAAATGATACAGCAGTTTATTGGCATTCGAGAACGCATTTCCAACTTCAAATTCCGCGACAATTGCGAACATACTTTTCACTAGCCGCTCAAGCTCCTTCGACAGTTCATTCGCTGATTGAGCATCGCCGGCGTCGAGCAGCTGCAGCACGCGCGTCAGCTCGGGGGCGAGTGTATTGGCGGTACTCAACAAAAGGCCATCGTAGGGACCACCGGCGGCTCGAGTCCACTGTGCATAGCCGCCTTGTTCTGAACCGCGAACAAAATTCACTCCGCCGAAATCAAGTCCAGACTGTGCAACTCGGTCCAGTCCACTCGTGTCTTTGAAAAGCAAAAAATTCGGAAACTCGTCCGCCAGCTTCGCCACCGTCTCGGGACTCATTTCATTTTGGGTCACTTGGGGCAACTGGTACAGCGCCGTCCCGAGCCCGCGCGACAGAACTTGCCGCAACCCATCGGCGATTTCCGCTTGCGACAACTCCGCGCCGCGCGGCGGGCACACCGTCACACCCACCACGGCGGGATGATCGCAAATTGCCGATAGTCCGTCGAGCGCCGTGAGCATCTGCCGGGTATCCGTTTTCAGGATACCCAGCAACACCCGCACACCCAGAGCTTCAGCCGCCGGCAACACGATATTCAGCAACTGCTGCACGTCTTCATCGTTCATCTCCCACCCTTCACCCGTCGATCCGGGCACCAAGATGCCTTTGACAACGGGTGATAGTTTGGTCAAGTGTTCTCTTATCGCTACAGCATCGGGTTCGCGCGCAGACTTGAAATGCGTCAATATCGGGCACCAAAGTCGGGGAACTCCGCTCGGAAACGCTGCTTGCTGTAATGCACGTCTTGCCGCCGATGACATAATAACCGCTCCACAAATTGATTCTGAATCCAACAGTCAAGATCGTATCACATCGTAGCCCCGACGCTCCGTCGTCGGGGCAGGCAACGCCGCTCCGCCGGCGTTGTTTCAAACCCCGAGGACGGAGCGTCGGGGCTACGTGAACTACGGACCACATCATCTAGGACTGAAAAAGTGAATATTGATTTAACGACCCCGGCACTGTTGTTCTCGACCATCTCTTTGTTGCTGCTGGCCTATACCAACCGATTTCTGGGGCTTGCCAACGTGATTCGCAAACTCCATAGCGATCACAGTTCGGACCCCAAGCAGATTTACATTGACCAAATCGTCAACCTGCGTCGACGAATTCGCATTATTCGCGACATGCAGACGCTGGGGGTTGGCAGCCTCCTTTCCTGTACGATCTGCATGTTGGCTCTCTTTGCGGGTTGGCAAGTTGTCGGCAAAGCAATCTTTGCGGCGAGTTTGCTTATGATGTGCGGTTCGCTCACACTATCACTCATCGAAATTCGCATGTCCGTCGGCGCGCTCGATTTGCAACTTAAGGACATGGAACCATGAAGCCAAGAGGAGAGTCGATGAGATTTCGTGGGTGGATGCTGCTGCTCAGTTATGTTGCTGTTCAGGTCGGGTTGGGGCTAAACGCAATCGCCGCTGAACCTCCACGGTTTCAGCCGCCGCCAGACCCCAAGGCGGGCCAATTGATCGAGTGGGAGGGTTGGTCGTTTCGCTGGCAATTTCGCGATATCGAAGGCTTGATGCTGACGGATGTCTACTTTCGCGGTCGCAAAGTTCTCAAAGCGATCAACTTAGCCGAGATTTACGTCCCTTACGCCACCGGTCAGCCGAGGCCCGAGGACTTCGCGCTGGGCGGTTTTCGCGCCAACCCCATGCCACTCGAAATTGGCCGCGACTGCGCCGGCGTCGGCACACAGTGTCGCGCCTTCAGCCGAGACGGATCGCGGGCGACAGGTCCTACAGCAGATGTGATGATCCACGAAGAGCCGCTAGGATTTCTGTATGCGGGCAACCAGGGGCGCGCGCCTGGGAAAATGCTTGTCCTGTGGTGCATGGCGCATTTCGCGGGCACCGAGGATGGCTACACCTACGTTATCCGCTGGAAGTTTCGCAACGATGGCAGCCTTTGCCCCGAGGTCGGCGCGACCGGTGGCCTGCAACATTTGAATACCGGAGCGGGTACGGACGCCGGCATTGTTGTCGGTCGCGATGCCAAGCAGCAGCCTGTGTTTGCGCCTTCGCACGTTCACAATTTTTACTTTCGCATTGACTTTGATATCGATGGAGAAGCTGGAAACGTCGCCGAGGAGTTCACGTACGAAATCGAGCCCGACGATCCGCTGTATGCCCGCGCGGTATGGCGACCGTTTGAACTTGAGCGTTCGCGTGTGCGCCATGAAGATGTCTTTCGTTCCTGGCGCGTGAAGAATCCAAAGTCGCTGAATGCTCTCGGCCATCCGCGCTCGTATCATTTACAACCGGGCGGCCAAGGCGCGTGGAAAGATGCTGCGCATCCGATCCTGGTCGATGACTTCTTTATCACGAAATATTCCGCGACCGAGTTCCCGTACTCAAGTGTGGACAATCGCCGCACATTGGCCGCGCTCAGCAGTTACATGAATGACGAGCCTGTTTTGGGCGTTGACCTTGTGGCCTGGTATCGGCTCTCCTTTGTGCATCATCCACGAACGGAAGACTACCCAGCGCAGCCGATTGTCTGGAACAGTTTCGAGTTGATGCCTCGAGACTTTCTCGACGGCAGCCCGCTGGAGGTCTCGAAGTAAACCCTGACGCGTTAACTCGCAAGATTGTCGAAGCGACGAATTCAGTTAGACTATAGAACCGTAGCGTTTCAGCATGGAGCCTAGGGTTACAGCCGGCAGGCGTTAGAGAACCTCCCGCCGACGAGGATTGAACTGAGAGTACTTTTACAAAGTTTAGTTTTATCAGCCGGAAGGCGTTAGCCTCCGGTTGTGCATAGAACCGGAGGCTAACGAGAGCGTTCCGCTTAGGAATCAAATTGAAAACACTGATTTACAGGTGACTTATCAGCCGGAAGGCGTTAGCCAAATGGCACTCACTTTAACATTCTTGGTTTTTTAATTCGATTTAGAAGGTAGGTGGCACAGCAT
>JANLQO010000196.1:0-2430 GCA_031367855.1 Planctomycetia bacterium
CGACTCGTGGAACGCGGCGTGCGTTTCGTGCAACTGTTCCACAGCGGACAACCTTGGGACACTCACACCAGCATCGCCACCAGTCTGCCTGCGATTTGTCAGAAGACGGATAAACCTGCGGCTGCGCTGGTCAAAGATCTCAAGCAGCGCGGGATGCTCGATTCGACCATCGTGCATTGGGGCGGCGAAATCGGTCGCTTACCTGTGACGCAAGAACACGGTTCACCCGAGAAAGCTGGTCGCGATCACAACGGCCAAGGATTTAGTATTTGGTTAGCCGGCGGCGGCCTGCGCGGCGGCTTGGCTTACGGCAAGACCGACGAATTTGGCCATCGCGCAGTGGAGAATATCGTAACCCCCAATGATTTCCAAGCGACTTTACTGCATCAATTCGGGCTCGATCACCAAGATCTAACTTTCGTTCATGGCGGCCAAGAGCAGATGATCACTAACAAGCGCGAAGCCCGCGTGGTGACGGATATTATTGCGTAACTCAGTCCAAAGAGTGGAGTGTTTGATGAAGGTTGTAGCGCTCGAAACGATTCGCCTCAAAGAATATCCAAGCATTTTGTTCCTGCAAGTTCATACAGACGAAGGTGTCGTCGGGTTGGGTGAAAACTGTGTTGGTGTTGAAGCAGTGGAAGCCTTTATCCATGAGAGCGTGGCGCCACGCATATTGGGTAAAGATCCTTTAGGAATAAATTTATTACACGAAACTCTGCACCAAGATTTCATTGGCTTTGCGGGCTCTGGAGTTGCAGTCCGAGCTGCTTCTTCGATCGATATTGCGCTCTGGGATATTTTCGGCCAGGTGGTCGGAAAACCGATCTATCAGTTGTTGGGCGGAAAAGTACGCGAACAAATCCGGGCCTACAACACTTGTGCGGGTTCAGGCTATGCAAAAGGGTCCTCCAATATTGATCGAAACAGAACGGCGCAATTGGGGGCAGTTAGCGACGGGGATTTCGAAGACCTTTTTGCAGCCTTGAATCAACCCGAAGAGCTCGTGCGTAGTCTAAAGGAAATGGGTTTCACGGCAATGAAAATTTGGCCCTTTGATGAGGCAGCCATGAGATCAGGTGGACAAGTGATTTACGGAAAAGACTTGCAAGAAGGGGTAGATGTTTTTCGCCGCGCACGTGAAGCTGCTGGAAACGACTTCGACATTATGCTTGAGATGCACTCACTGTGGTCCACCCCAGCCGCTACGGTAATCGCACAAGCGGTAGAAGAGTACTCGCCTTTTTGGATTGAAGATCCATGCCGTCACGAAAGTACGGACGCTTTGGTGAGGTTTAGGCGATCAATTAATTCACCGCTTACGGTCGGTGAGACAACTGGCACACGATGGGATCATCACCGACTTTTGCAATCTCAAGCGGTGGATCACCTCATGATCGATCCGGGATGGGTTGGAGGAATTACTGAGTCAGTTAAAGTAATTGCACTTGCATCCACTTATGGAGTACCAGTGGCGCCCCATGATTGCACTGGCCCGGTTGTCTTGACGGTGGGTACGCACTTAGGGGTTGCATTTCCAAACATAGAATTACAAGAGATGGTTAGGGCTTTCTACTATGGCTGGTACCGCGAAATGGTTACGGTGCTTCCCAAATATGAAAATGGTTTTATAACTCCTCCCACTACACCTGGATTGGGTACGCAATTGCAGCCTAGTTTAACTCAGCGTCCCGATGCGTTAGTTCGTTGGAGCAAAGTTGGTTGAGGGTCGGTTGGACATCGCCACTTTGAGAGACTCGTTTGCGGAGCCCAAGTTTCCGCAGTTTATTTATTTTCTTTGGGAGAAGAGTTGGATGTTACCACAAGAAATCGCTGATTCGCTAGGAATCAAGTTCACCCAGCAAGAGCCGGGTTATCTGGCAATGGTGGTTCGTACCGGCAACTTGCTCATTACCTCCGGTCATGTCAGCGATATGAAAGGGAAACTGGGTGCGGGTGTCACGCTCGCAGATGGTCAGGAAGCTGCGCGGCAATGCGCGGTCAAGATACTCAACTCGGTATGGAATTTCCACGGATCGATCAACGGCTTGCGGGTATTGAAACTGCTAGGCTGTGTCAACTCGACGCTCGAGTTTCATGAGCAGCATTTGGTAGTCAACGGGTGCAGCGACCTGTTCCATCAGATTTATGGCAAGACTGGCCATGGCTTTCACGCCCGCAGCGCCCTTGGATTTGCGCAGATCCCCACCAACTCAGCGGTAGAAGTTGAAGCCATATTCGAAGTACTCGCCTAGCGGTCATGGTGGGTTTCGTACCTCAACCTACCCTACCTGTGAGTAGCGATTAATCCTCGTGAAATACAGTCCGAATTCTTTCGTGGGGTGGCCAGTCGTGTCGGACCAACGGTGGGCGTACTGTTGAAGCTGCGATTGATAGTAGCGCACGGCTGAGGGGATATCGTCGGGGGCG
>JANLQO010000238.1:0-6146 GCA_031367855.1 Planctomycetia bacterium
ATTCCCCAAGCGTTGGCGTCAATGACGCCGCCGTTTTCGGGCGCAATTTCCAGTTGCCAACCCATCAATTGCAGGTCGATAATACGTGCTTCGAGCGCCGTGGCTTGGCTGATTTGAGCAGGCGCCAAGCCCGCGCTATCGATGGTGCCGCTCCAAGCGATCCGTGGCGCGGCGGAATCACGGGGATCACGCACACGTACGGTTTGTGTCTGAGTATTGGTAAACCCATCCGCATCGATTGCCCGAACCTCAATTTCAATCAGGCCGGGCGCGCTTGGCGACAGACGTAGGCGTCCTAGGCCGTCCAGAGGCATAGTTGCCCAATCAGTCGAACCGAGGGCTGAGCCGCGCACCTTCACCGCGATGTCGACAACCGGTCCAAAGCTGGTGACGCGCACGGTGGCCAGTACGTTTTGACCAGGCAGTACCGGCGTCGAGGGTGTGGTATTCACGAGGATTTTGGGCGCATTGGCGGTCGCTTCGGCGACCACTCTCAAGGTGAAACTCTGAGTCTTCGTGTTGCGACCATCGCTGACCTGTGCGAGCACTATGAAGTCACCAACCTGCCCAGGTCCCGGCGTCCAGTTCAGACGATCTGTGGCAGCATCGTAGCCTGCCCCCTCAGGGAGGTTCGTAAAACTGACGGAGAGTCTCTGGGTCTGAGCTTGGCCGTCGGGATCGCTGACTTGGATCGCGCCCAGCGAACTGCTGGCACCGCGCAGTACAGGCAGACTGACAGCCTGACCGACTAGCAGCGCACGGTTGGAAGTTGACACCAGCGGCTGGCGATTGACGTCCAATACGCGCACCTGCACCGACTTCGAGGTGGTCGCGCTGCCGTCGCTCGCTGTAAAGTTGAATACGAAGGCTCTTGAGTCGACACCGAGATTGTCGACGGTGTTGAAATCCGGGGTCCATTCGAATGCGCCTGTGGTTGCGTCAAAATACACTCCGCTAGGCGTGTTGCCATCATAGATCAAGGCAATCTTGGTGGCATCGTTGTCCTTGTCGCTAGCCCGCATTGTGAATGAAAGAGTCTGACCTTCCGGCACCAATTGAAGCGGCATTGGGAGCAGCACTGGGGGCTGGTTCACGTTTCTCACCTCCAGCTCAATCAAACGGCTGACCGCAGCGTTACCATCGCCGGCGCGGGCGGTGAATAAGTAGTGGCCAGGCGTTGTGCCGGTCTGGTTATCGACCTGCGCCGCAAAGCGGCTAGGAGTCCAACTCAACTGCAGCTGTGACTGGGCGCCGCCACTGCTGGAACTGGTTTGCATCTGCATTCCACTTGGCATTCCATCGATGGTCCAGTCGAGACTATCGAGGTCGCTGTCGAGCGCGGTTAAACCAATGACTAGCGGCACACCTTCATCTGCAGTGATCACAGCCCGCGTGCCAGTCAAGCCATCGCCTGTAAGAGTCGCGCCAGTGGTCGCCACTCCGATCAATGAGGGGGCAGCGTTGGCGGCGCGAACCAAGATGCGTAGGTCTCTTACCGTGGTGTTCGGGACGGGAGGTTGGTTGGGGTCGTTGACGTAGCCAGAATCGGCCGGCGGTAGCCCACTGTCGGTAACGGCGATACTCACATCAAAAGTACCGCTGGAGCCAACAGTCGGCGTCCACACCAACGTGGCGTGGCCATAACGAGGATCGCTTTCGATGCGAGCGCCAGCAGGTAGACCGGTCGCCGCAAAAGTCAGCGCGTCCTGGTCCATATCGCTGACCAAGATCGGTATGCGAATTTCGGTCCCGGCCACCGCGACAACTTGCCTTGGCAACGTGATCACGGGCGCTTCGCTGGGGCTCTTGACGGTCACCACGAAGCTCTTGGATTGAACCGCCACCTGATTCACATCGCCGTCCCCATTGTCTTGGGTCTTAATCGTCAAGGTGTAATCGCCTCGGTGGCCGGCACCTGGCGAGAATCGAATCACACCGCGGATTGAGCCTGCGCTCGACTGCGTTTGGGTGTAAGTAGCAAAGGCTGGAAGGCCTTCAATCGACATTGTCAGCGGATTGCCGTCTGCATCGTTGGCGAAGACTGGAATCTCAAGCACAGCGCCGCGGTCCACGAAGGCATTTGAGACATCGCCAATCACGGGTGGTCGATTGGCATTATTCACCACGATCGGAAGTGTTATTTGGGTGGTTGCAGGTACACCGGTGCCATTGCCATCATCGGTCGCAGTGACGGTCACGCGGTAGGTGCCAGCTTGTGAATAGCCGGGTGTCCAAATCAGTTCAAGCGTTTCGGGGTCGAAGCTGGCACCCGGCGGCAGGCCATTCACTTGGTAGGTGACGCTGGGTACTGAGCCCTCGCTATCGCGCGTAGTGCCACCTGTGTTTAGTCGAACCTTGGGTTCAAACCCTGGATTGTCGGGGTCGAAAGCAAAAACACTGATGCGCAGCGGCTGACCCTCCAGTGTGTTCCAAGTCTCGACGGGGTCAAAAGCAGGCGCTCCGTTCGCATTGAGAACGTTGAGTTCGATAGTACGACTTGTGCGGGTGGTAACTGGATCACTATCGCCAATCGGTGTGTAGGTGGCACTGAGTGTTACGGGCAAAGTCATTTGGCCGGCGTGTGCAAATCCGGGTGTCCATTCCAACCAGCCTGTCTCAGTGTTAAGCGTGGCCCCACTGGGAAGCGACGTGCTGCGGTAGTCGAGGGCAATGGTGGTGCCGTCCGCTTGCTTTAGTCCTCCAGGCATATAGCCAGGCAACTGGAGTGCGAACCGCTCCCCTTCGCGGAGCGTCTGTGGTGGAATCTCGCTAAGGACAGGTTTGGCATAAGCTTGGGTAACCGTGATGTTGAAGCGTTCCATGACACTGTGCTTGCCGTCGCTGGCGATGACCAGGACATCGTTGTAATTGCCCGCCTGGTCATAACTGGGTGTCCAGCTCAAGATGCCTGTCGCTGCGTCGTAACGCGCACCATCGGGGAGGTTTCGTATCACGACGGTGATTGGATCGCCATCGGCATCAGCAGCGATGAGAGGCACTTGCAGCGATTTACCCTCTGGTAACGTAATGTCGGCAATCGACGATAGGGCCGGAACATGATTGGCACCGACGACGTTGATGGTAAAACGCCGCACCGCGACGCCACCTCGGCTGTCGACGACCCGTATCAATACCTCGGAATCGACCCGATCAATCGCTGTAGGCGTCCAAGCGAGTGTCGCACGATTGCTGTAGCCATTGGGGGCAATTCCGATCAACCGCGACTGCGTCAAGGTCAGCCCCGCAGGTGCCTGCACGAGTTGCCAGAAGAATTGCGAACCGTCACTGTCCACTGCTTCGAGAGCGGCGGTCCAAGGCTGGCCAATTCTTGCATCGGGGAGTGCATTGGACTGCGGATCGGCAGCATCAACTGCTTCGACCGTGGGGGGGGTATTGTCGTAGGGCACCGCATAGATGCCGTAGCCGAGGTTGAATTTGACAAGCGTATTCGTGCCTAAGGCTACGCTCAGATGGTCAGCCCTCTGGACGCTGACGGTTTGTCTCGCCAACGTCGCACCAGCGGCCAGTTTACCCCCGAGGGATTGCAACGCGCTGTTTAGATCAATGATCCACAAGTCGGACTGGTCGCCAGTCCCCTTGAGGCCTCCCAAAACATTGTCGCCGAAATAACGACCAGGGTCGAGCAACAGTACCAGCGGAGCGCGGAGATCATCGGTTCCGATGTTCGTGATACTAACGTCGTAGCTGATCTCGCTGGTGAGCCGGTCGGCACGCGTGTCGGTAAAGTTTATTTGCACAACATTCGATAGGTCGGCCACAGCCGTAAATACCACGACGAAGTTTGCGGCCAGAGGCACTTGGCTCGCGGCGCGAATGCGGTTTAAAACCTCCAGGCGCCAGCCGCCTGCCGGCAAATTGGGAAGGGTTAATACGGCGGAGCGTGAGCCAGCATCCCAGCGCACTGAGACCGGCAATAGGGTGCGGCCCGCATTGGCGCCAGTGGCGATCAGGCTGAAGTTGGACGGATTCAGTACACTTGATAGGTCATCGGCATCGTCGCCCGACGCTCCCGTCCACATCGGCTGGTCGAAGCTGACGGAAATCTGGGTGAGGGGTAATGGAACCAAGGCGCCATTGTCGATGCTAGTCATGATGACGTTGGGCGCCTTGATAGGTGCCAATTCGTCGATGCGGTTGGTCTCGGCAATTAAGATACGGCCGTCACCCATGGCCAAGATGCTTTCGCCACGTGTTCCGCCAGTGGCCAGTTGCAGTGTACGGCGTGACTTTAACTCGATTGCCCAGACACTGGCCGTGTGCTCAGTCGGCGTGCCACCGATGGTAGCCACTGGCCGCTGCGCAGTGTTACTGCTAGCAAGTAGCAGACCTGCAAGGATGGAACCGGACGGGCCAAACGCAATGCTGTCGACCAAGCCCGGCAATCGGTATTCGAGTTCTGCCCGACCCACGAGTCTTCCGCTCATCGGAAAGCTGATAATCTCTGTCGTCGCTTCAGGCAATGGGCTGTTTACCGCTGTGCCCGTCCAGCGAACGGCCCACAGTCTTCCATCGCCGCCAAATGCCAAGTCGCCGACTCGAGTGTTGGAAAAGTGCCTCCAAGCCTTGGCTGCGACGGGCTCTTTCGGATTGAAAACTTCAACGCCGTTGCCGCTGGAGATGTAGATCAGCCCAGCACTTGGATCGATCGCCAGCGTGTGCGTCAGCGGTTCACCCCCTGGAGCGCGGAGCCGCGAAATTACGGCTCCGCTGGCCGGGTCAACCTGTTGCAGCTCGGAGCCTGTCATGATCCACAGCTGGCCTAAGGCATCCAAGGCCATGTCCATCACGGGAGATTCGAATGTGAAAAGCGGAGCGGTCGAGCGGCCACCCTCCTTGCTGAATTGGAAGACTTCGTTGCGCTGGCTACCTGCGCTAGCGAGAATCTTTCCATCCGGAAGTTCAACCATCGCGAGTGCGCCCACGTCTCCTTGGCTTGCCTGAAAGCCGCTGGCATAGCCACGCAATTGCAATGGGGCGAGCACAGCTTGCAGGTCAGCACTCGGAGTGCTGGGAACAATGAAGCCCGGCAATCCGAGTTTGGCTTGCGCGAAAAGCGCGCTAGCTGGATAGCTGCGGTCGGGAGTGGCGGCGGGCAGTTCTTTAGTCGCGTCTAGGATTTCGGTGCTACCCAGTGCTTGCTGGGCTGCGTCGCGGCTACCATCATCGGGCAGAACTGCATTGGTTACATCGGCTGCCTCGCGGTTGCCGGCGTTGTCGGTGGCAGCCGCCAAGAACTCGTAGCGTTTATTTGCCAGTCCGGTAAAGAGGGCCGTGCTCGCGGCACCAACGACCTGTTTTTGCCAAATTCGGAAATCGCCTCCGTCTTCGCTAACATACACCGTCACATGCTTGACGCCACTGGCATCGTCGGTGGCGTTCCAGGAGACTTTGTAGGTGGGCTGACCATCTGCGTTATTGCCGTTGGACAGGACGGTTAATGTTGTTGCCGGCGCCATGGCGTCGAGTGTGTGACTAATACTGTCGCTCTGAATCGGCGGCGCCGCGTCAAAGAATACGCGAGCCGAAGCGTTCAGGCTTGCGCCGGTGACCGCGCTATCCAATGCGCGGACTGAATAAGAGACGAAGCCTCCGGTAGCTTTGCCGTTTGCGTCCGGAGGAAGCAAACCGCGCTGGGGATCGCGCAGCACCTCTCCGGTATCCGGATCGATCGCCTGCAACAGCCATGTAGCGATCAGCGTTTCGGAGTCGATTCCACAGCTCACTCGCAGCACGTAGCCTTTGCTGCCAGTGAAGTCAAAATCACCTTGAAAAGCAGCCAAGCCGTTCGGTACATGGATGTTGATGTCGCCTACCTTGAGATCTCCAAGCCGCAGGCTTCGAGGGTCGAGATCCGCGTCCAGCGCCGTCACCAGTCGGATTTCACCCACCGCCGCGCTAGTAGGGTTGCTAAAATTGAGCGTATACGGAAGTCCATAATTGGCTGGTACATAGGTCGCGCCATTGGCTGCCGGAAGCGTTTGCGGCCCGGTCACTGCGATGGTCGCTGTAGTCGCCGACGAACGCAAAGCGGCTTGTTGTAAATATTGAGTCAGATTCAATGCTTGCGCACCAATCGGCCTAAAATCGGCATCCAGCAAACCAATGTGACGAAGGTATTCCAGTTC
>JANLQO010000246.1:0-3332 GCA_031367855.1 Planctomycetia bacterium
TTTCCCATTTGCGCTGATGGCTTTGCTATCCGCAATTCCGGCAATCGGAATAACGCCTTGGATGTTGCGCCTTCTCCCACAAAATCCCTATGCAGTTATCGTCTTCGGCGGGTTTCTCGTTGGCTCCTGCAAGATTGCAGCGTGTGTCGTAGCACGTATCGTCTACGGGCCGGATTATATCTCCCAGGGTTATGTTGCAGCAGATTGGCGAACTGCAAAGCTGATGATCTGTCTGCTTTGGTTGTTCAGCACGCTGCTGTCATTAGCATTGCTCATTGCCGACTACAGAAAATGCGTACGAGCACGTCGCGACCATTCGCCATAACAAAGCGCTGAACCCGAGTTGCTGAGCACGGGTTTTGGAAAGGGATGCTCGCTCGCGGCAACCGGGTTAGCGTGTTCGTTTTGCACACCAGCGAAATTGAGGTAAAAACATGAAAACGGGATTCGTACTCCTCGCAACCTTAGCTCTAGTCTCGCTAGCACTGCCAACTGTTCCCACACTCTCGAAATCAGACGGCGCTAAGGAGATTCAGAAATACACGATTGGTGTTGAAGGTGCGCAAGGCGTCAAGCTGCGAATGCTCTTGGTTACCAAGCCTTCGGCTACGGGCGCGCCCACGCGGGAATCAAAGACTATCACCGTCCCATTTGAAACTACATTTGAGGCGGCGTCGTTTTATGTCTGGTTTGACACGCTTGAAGGCGGAAAAGAAGGCGACCGTTTCATGTCGATCTACAAGATCGATGGTGACCTTCAAGGCGGTGGCTTCGGTGGAACAATCAAAGGCGACAACAAACAGACCTTTGGTTTTGGCAACTTGTAATCGTGAACAATGGTGGGCATAACAAGTCGGTCAACCGGAGCGGCGGATCGGGCGTTTAACAAATCAAAGGTTTCTGGCCCCGTAAATCATTTATTGGCCGGTTTAGGGTACAGATTTCTGCTGACGCCTATTTAACGTATCGTACGATTTGCTGAATTCTTCAGAGCGCTCTGCCCCATTGATCCAATACATTGGGTAGAATGAAAGTTCATTATCCGGCGCACGCGCCCGAGAATTACTAGTTCGCTGGGAGACCAGATGCTCTCAATTACAGCAACCACGCGGGCTCGCGTCTGGGGCACCAAGAACGCGTGGAGCCTGTCCCCGTTTCGCACTGCCGATGAGCCGAATCAGGAATGTGATGTCGAATTGGAGATCCAAGGAGACGACCGGAACGGATACCACTTGGTGTTGAGTCCACACGGATTCTTCACGGCCGACTCATGGCATCAAACTAAAGAGGACGCCCTGGATACGGCGAGGGAATTATTCGGCGTGCTTCCCGACGCTTGGTGGAAGCCAACTCGCATGGAAGGAAACCAGCGAACACACGGTTGAACGTGAGCGGCGGATCACGTCGAAATTGAAAGCACAGTTTTCTGGCCGCCGCCACGTTAACCGAGTCGTTCGTGGAGACTAGTTGACGCGACGACGACATGGCACAATACATTATCGCTTACGCACTGCTCGCAATTGCTTTCGTTGCATTGTTTCTGTCGATATTACTCTGGCTGCAATTCTTTGACGAGTATCACCAACTCATGGTGAGGATGCCAATGCACGGTAAGGGAGGTGAGGACATTTTCGGATGGGTCAAGAACGACTTCATGAGTCGTTGGTTACCTGCATTGATCGCGTATACGTTGGTAACTGCAATTTTGTTTATCTCATTCATCTATTGTTGGTTGAACGCAAGTCACAGTTTTCTGACGGCGACTCGGTTACCGCCAACCAACCGATCATGACATCGATAACGGCAATTCCCGAAGACCGCGATTTGACCAAGGACGAGCGGTCCCTCGTAGAATGGCTGCTCGATCACGGCACACCGGATGCAATTCGTTACCGCGCCCATCTCAACAAGGCACGAGTTGCCGCTGGGTGTTACTGCGGTTGCGCAAGCATTGACTTTGGCATCGATGGTGTTGTTCCAAATAGAGGAGAACCGATATCGATTCTTTCCGACTACGAGTGGATTGACACAGATGGACGTTTGTTCGGAACGTTTGTTTTCTCACGATGCGACTTGCTGGCGGGGCTTGAAGTATGGTCGCAGGATGGATTGGCACCCGCCGACTACCTTCCTGAGATCAGCCAACTTCGACCAATCGGCACGGCCAGCGATGGCGAAATCGGGTAAGGACGGTCATTGCTGACCGTCCTCCCCACACCACCCGGGCGTGCGGGTCTGCATCCGGAGGTTCAACGAAGATGAGCGAGCTCGGCCCATACATGAAGTCAGCGCCGGATAATTCTGGGTGACGTTCGGCAATCTGGAGTCCGACCTCGGATTTACCGGTCCACTAACGGCTATCTACAGCAACGCGTCTAGCCTTCCTGAGAATGCCCTTCAATCATTTATTGGCCGGTTTAGGGTGCAGATTTCTGCTGACGCCTATTTTCTTACACACTCTCTCTCACTCGCACCACCGACGACTACTGATGAAACTGTCTTTGTAATACGCGATCCAGCTAGCGATAAAGGCCTCAGCCAAACTAGCGAACATCAACAAGAACATTTCGCCTCACACTCTGAGACATTCTTACGCGACGGGGCTTCTGGAAGCGGGTGTCGACCTGTTGACGATCAGTCGCTTATTGGGCCACGCCAGCTTCTCCACGACGATGGTTTATCTGCACTGTCGTCGAGAGCACTTGATCAGCACCCCCAGTCCGCTGGATTGGCTGCCAGTCAAACAACTGCCGACTTATCAACCACCAGCGGAGAACGTGCAACCGTTGCCGGACAAGCAATCACCGCCGAAGCAACAACCACCAGAGAAGCAACAACCGCCAAGCTAAGCGTTGCTCAGATACTCAGGCAAGGTGCGGCAGCGTACGTACGACAACACGCCGACAGTGGTGCTTGCGGCGTGGTTCAAAGCACGCTTGCCAAGCTGACGTTATGTCGCACTCCCGTGCTCGGCGGCAATGAGTATGCTTGTGACAGTTGCGGTGAGACTGCACAGGTACCCCATTCGTGCGGCGATCGGCACTGTCCGATATGCAGCGGTCGCAAACGTTTCGACTTTGCCCAGCGGGCTGAGCAATTACTCCTCGACGGCGTGACATACTACCAAGTTGTATTCACGCTGCCGAGTGAATTGTCCGAGTTGGCTCTCGTTAACCGCGAAGCCATAACGGACTTGCTGTTTACATCCGCTTGGAAATCGCTGCGAAAGACGATTCGCGGCGAGCAAGGCTACGATCCAGCCGCGATGATGGTTCTGCACACCTGGAATCAGCGAATGAATTCTCATTGGCATGTTCACGCACTGGTGCCTG
>JANLQO010000266.1:0-12414 GCA_031367855.1 Planctomycetia bacterium
CTCGGCAGGAACGACACGTGACCGTCAACGAAAATGAAATGAACGCCGCCGCCTGAATGACGACTGTAGAATTGATTCGCGTCTGAGCGTGGGTCTCCGGGACCATGTCGCTCGCCGGAGTGGCCGAGTACCATTCCGGAACCGTGTTCAGGGACAAGCTGGCCGATTCCATCGTTTGGGTCACCAGCCAGCAGAGCACCGGTGACTGAGCCAGTCCAGGTTGCTTCACCGAGTCGATGCGAGCGTTCACCGATGGCGATCGTTTGCGATAGCCCATCCGTTATGTCAGCGAATGCAATTCTACTGTTACGAAAGAAGATACCTTCGCCATCAACGCCCGGCTCGCTGATCCCAAACATACCGACGTAGTTGGAAGAGCCGACACTGCAAATCACACTCAACCGAACGCCGGTCATCGGATCGTATTGTCGAGCGGGCCAAATCGCGGCGACGTCATCCGATGGACAGAGATAGACAGGAAAGGCCGCGATTCGCACCGTTGCGTTCGCTGCCGTTTCAATGCCTGATGAAAAATCAATCGTTTGATAGACCGGATTCTGTTCCAATTGAGGCAAAAGCATGGCGGCCCACCCCCAGCCCGGCCCCGTATCGGTTCCGGTCGATGTGAATTGAGAAATATAGCCTGATGGAATGCGTTTGTGTGCCGAAGTGTAGCTATGAATCGCCAAGCCAAGTTGTTTCAAGTTGTTTTTGCATTGTGTTCGTCGTGCTGCTTCGCGGGCAGCTTGAACGGCTGGAAGCAAAAGTCCTACGAGAATGCCGATAATTGCAATGACGACTAATAACTCAATTAGTGTAAATGCACTTTTCTTAACCGTCATCGATGATCCTTAAAAGTCGGGTTTCGAAATTACTTTACCCACCGATTTAGCCTCTTCGTGGCAGATTCTTCGTCGGAAGTGGGCATGGAATCGCCATTTCGCAACTGGATCAGCGAATGATGGCGAGATTTTTGGAGTTTTTCAATGCCAGTTACCCCAAAACAAGTATAGCTTTTTTCGGCACAAACGTTGCTTTCAGCATTTGTCAAATCCGACTCTGTCCGCTTAATGCTTGCTGTATCAGCTTCCCTATACTCAAGAAAAGGCTGTCCAATTAGAATCTGCCCGTCAAATGCGGCCTGCCTTCACGTTGGTAGAACTACTACCGGTTAAGTTAATCAAAGCGATTTCATCGTAGGCATAAAAATGTTCAAGGTGTTTTCTCACTTGTGACAGATACACTCTCTGGTCGATCATTTTGCCGCATGATCTGCAGTACGATCGTGTCATGACGACTGTCGACTAATCCGTTAAACACTTCGGGCGATTCCACAACTTTGCCATCAACACTGATCAAGCCATGACCAGGGCGGATACCAGCTTCCCACGCAGGCGTGCCGGGATCTACGGCGAGAATCGCAAGTTTTGGGGCTGAGCGGCGGCCGAATACGCTCGCGCCACGAGTCAACTCAGATGGCACCGCCGTCGCATATTCCACCAACATCCCACGCCATTTTTTGGGACCATTCAGCGCATATCCAGGTCGACTCGTGGCAACGTACTTCTTGCTCAACGTAGCTTTCAGCGTGAGTATTTCCCGACTACGCGAGACGTGCTTCGGTCGCTCGACAAGTAAACTGACCTCCGCCCCGGCAGGCATTTGACTCAGTTCTTTAAACAGATCGTTGCGGTTGCGAACGGGCCGCGAATTCACTTGAGAGATTACATCATCCGACTGTAATCCCGCTTGATCCCCGGGCAATCCTGGCACAACATTAACTACCTTCGCGCCGCTCAAGCCACGCTGCAAATCGACCGCTCTTAGATCTTCCGGTTGAATTCCTAAAAAACCAAATTCTGGCAACTTGCCGGCCTTTAGCGACTCGATTACTCGCAAAAACAAATCATCCACTGCCAGAGCAAATCCGGCTGACTGCTCATAGCCGCTGACCGCTGCCAATGAAGTTGTCAGCCCAACCATTTCGCCGCGCAAGTTCACCAACGCGCCGCCACTGGTTCCCAAATTTAACTTTGCGTCGGTATGAATCAAAGTTCCAAATTGATGCAAGCTCTCCTTTGCCGCGAGGGCATTGTTCTCCGGTACATCGGCGGGTGCTATGCGATTCAAGTTCGCAATCATCCCCCAACTTGCGCTCGCTTGACCGTCGCGAGCGATTGCATACGGGTTGCCCAGCGCAATCACAAATTGGCCCTTCTTCAGTTCCTGAGCTTTGCCAAACTCGACCGGAATCAACCCACTTGCGTCAACCTTGAGGACCGCCAAGTCCGTGAAGGGATCGGCTGCGTAAACCTGCGCCGCCTTGCTCACCACGCGCGCCGGGTAGACTCGCTTATCGAGCCACACGTAGTAATCGTTCTGACGGGGATCGTCGAGCACGTGCGCACAAGTGACGATAAAGCCGTCCGCGCTGATCACGACTCCGCTACCGAATTGCGAAGGCACAAAATCGGGATTGTCCGGCACCGCTTCGAAACCGCCGTTCTCCGGAATCCGCAATTCATTAGCCCGCGCGGCGGGAACTTGATCGCGTCGAACGCGCGCGATCGCCACCACAGAACGTTCTGCTTTTGCGATCGCTGCCGTCGTCGTTTGCTCGATCGCCGCTAGCACTGCCAATCCGTCGAGCCCTATAACCGCCGGCGGAAGGGCCGCTGGCGGAAGGGCCGTTGTATCGGTCTGAGCGCGCGACAAACCGCTTTCAAAAAGCAATACAAACACCAACGCCAACCAAACTCGCAACATGCACCACTACTCTTTTGCAAGAAGTTTCAGTTCATCAAATTCAGCCTGCGAAGGATCTTTTACGACGACGGGCGTGCGCAAGCACGCGACTAATCCCGCTACGTCCCAGTATCGAGCCGCACCCGGTAAAAAATTTAGATCGCGAATCGAAGCCACTTTTGCAAAACGGAATCCGGCGGTGTCGAGCTGCACAGTTACGTCTGCCAAGGGGCCTTTGTTCAGCTGTTCCGCGCAAGCCACCCCAGCCGCCGCTAAGGCCGCATCCGAGCCCGACGCGTTGATCGCCATTTGCTTGTCGGGATATTGAGTCTTCATCCATGCAATTGTCGCTCCCAATTGCCGCGCTCGCTTAGAGAACAACGGCAAGTTGTAGGCATAGGTATATGCGGCCGCTAGACGCGGGTTGCTCACCAACGGTTGTTCCGTCCAGGCGGCGCCTTCCAGCTCTACGGCCACCGTCGCAGCTACTTTACTCGGTTCGCCCTTCTCACTCACTGTGATACTCAGTGTCGTTGGCTGAGTCGCCACTAAATCTTTAACCAGCCACCTACCATCTTGGGGCGATGACAAATTCCAAACTCCCTCGCCCTTTTCGGCTTTGGCCGCCTCCAAGTTGAACGACGTAAGCCCCAAACAGACTCGCCAGCCACCGTGCAGAATCTCTCTCAGTTCCGCCTGTTGCTTGCGGTCACCTTTCAGCAAACCTCGCATCACGCTATTAACATTCGCCGCAAAGTCCTTCATCAACTTGCGCTCAAACGCTTCACCGCTCGCCGGTTGCGGATGCTCAGCATCCCACACCGTCAGCACAGGCCCTTGAGCCAATTCGAACTCGCGTTCCAGCACAGGATTTTCGTAACCCAATCCAAAATGCTCACTCACCCAACCGTACATGGCCACGCGACTAACATGGTTATAGTTGTGGCCAAAGTGCAGAGCCGGAAATAGGGCCACCCTATTCTCGACTCCAAACAATCCGTACAACTTTTGCAACTCAGGAAACCCATCCTTCGGCATCGTGCGTGTCCAATCGTCGGCAGCGGTTAATCCCAACGGCCGCGGTGCAATCAGGCCCGCCATCTCAACATTGCCAGTTCCCACTCGCAACCAACACGAATTCTCGCAAGTGCATCCACCCTGCATGCCCGTGCTCACCATCACAGCAGGAAACGCCAAACTGATGCGTGGATCCAGGGCGGCCCCGATAAACGACTGCGTACCACCGCCGCTAGCACCCGTAATCGCAATGCGTTTGGGATCGACGTCCCCTAAACTTAGCAGAAGATCCACGGCGCGCTGACCGGCCAAAGTCTGCAACCCCGGCACCGATTGACAATGCGATTCTGCCACTGGGCTAAACAGCAACCAACCGTCTTCTTTCATCTCCGCTTCCGCCGGTTGATTGGCAAAGCGGTGAGCGCGATCAAAGTTAATCTGCTGACTATCGCAATACCCCAGCATGTCCCAGTGAAACACGACACAACCCATCCGAGCCAATTGAACACAGCGCGCCTGAATATGATTTCTTGCCGCCACTTCAAACCGCTCTGCACCGGTGGCCAGCAACTGCTTTACTTCTGCCGCTGGAGCCTCATAGAAACGCGCGTTCGCCCAGTGGCCGTGGGGGCATAATACGCCCGGCATCAACTTGCCCGCTTCGACTTTTCTGGGACGATAGAGATTGCCGGTCACATACAATCCCGGCAGGCTCTCACACGTAACTTTCTCAATGGTATAGTCATCTTTTTCAATCTTGCCATATATCTTGGGCTTCACCTGGTCTAGTTCAGGTTTCGGCCATAAGCCTTGACTGACTTCCAATTGCAACTTCAGATCTTTGGCACGCAATTGCCACGCGCCCAAATCGGTCGGTGGAGTAAATGGGCAGTGACTATCGAGATCTCGCAGTGGCGCTTGATCTGCGACGACTTGCCCAAGGGGAGAAACGCCTACTGCGTTCATGCAGAGTAAAGCACAGGCAAGAACTGTTCGACGAGTGAGCATGGAAAGCTCCAATCATGTGAGGTGAGCATATTCGTGGATGTGGTATCAAACAGCCGACCGCTATTGCTGCGAGCTTTTCGCAGTCGCCGACTGATGCGGTTCAAACATTGTACGTCGACGCTGCTCAGCTTGCTTGATTGCGTCGGTGGCGGCCCGAAAAAGTACTTCCTGCACGCGGTACGGAGGACGTCCATTCTCTGCTGTACGCCGTACATATTGCCCGTTTGGCTGCAATTGCCAGGAATTATGCGTATCTTTGAAGTAACTTTCCATAATTCCGATCAAACGCCTTCGGTTCGGAACATCTTCAATCGGGACCAGCAATTCAACCCTACGATCCAAATTTCTGGGCATCCAATCCGCGCTACTTATGTATACCAGGTCGTCACCGCCATGGTGGAAATACAGCACACGCGCGTGTTCCAAGAACCGATCGACAATACTAATTACCGTAATGTTCTCGCTCAGCCCCGGAATGCCAGGCTTCAAGCAACACACGCCGCGAATGTTTAGCCGAATGGTCACCCCAGCCTGGGAAGCGCGATAGAACGCATCAATCAGTCGCGGATCAACCAGCGCATTCAGTTTTGCCACAATCAGTGCGCGTTGTCCCTGTTTCTTGCGTTCCGTTTCCGCTTCGATCAGGCTAATCAACTTTTTGCGCAGTCCAATCGGTGCCGCCTCAAGCGCGCGATAAGGCTGCGGCTGGCTGTAACCAGTAACCGCATTGAAGAATGCACTGGCATCCGCACCCAGTTGTTCGTTGCAAGTCATGTAGCTGATGTCGCTATACAAACGCGAAGTAGCTTCATTGTAGTTGCCGGTACCAAAGTGAAGATAGCGCACGATGCCATGTGGCTCGCGGCGCACGATGATGCACAGCTTCGCATGTGTCTTCAAGTTCTTTACACCATAAATGACCTGAACTTGGGCTTCTTCCAACTCGCGCGCCCATTCAATATTGCGGGCTTCGTCGAAGCGGGCCTTGAGCTCGACGATGACGGTTACGTACTTACCTCGCTCCGCGGCGCGGCGCAGGGCTGCCACGATCGGACTATTTCGACTCGTGCGGTACAAAGTCTGTTTGATCGCCAACACATCCGGATCATCAGCGGCTTCTTCGATCAATCGCACAACCGGCTCAAAACTCTCGTATGGATGAACTAACAACACGTCCTTTTCGGCAATGGTTGCAAACATACTTTGCGTCAAATCGATTTGCGAACTTCGCTGAGGCGTCCAAATGGGATCGCGCAGTGAATCGTAGCCCTCAAGTCCCTGAAGTTGCATAAAGGCCGAAAGGTCCAACAGTTCATAATCCAATGCCGTCTCTGCATCGGAGATATGCAACGCATTTTGCAAAAACCGCACCATCTCGACCGGTGCGCTTCTTAAAATTTCCAGCCGCACACAACTAGCCGTACGCCGTTGTTGCAACAACTCTTTCATGTCATTCATCAAGTCCGCAGCCGAATCCTCTTGCAAAGCTCCATCGGCGTTGCGAGTAATGCGACAAGGAACCGCCGTGAGCACCCGCTCATTAGGGAAGTAACGCTCAGCGAAAGTCGCCACGATGTCCTCAAGCATCGCATACGAAAACCCTTTTTCACTCGGCAGAGTAATGATCCGCGGCAGGATCTTGCCGAGGGGGATAATTGCGAAACGATAAGGCGGATCTTGTTTGGGGGCAGCAACCTGAACGCAAACATATAAAGCATGATTCACCAACAGTGGAAACTCTCGCTCCGCTTCAATGGCCATCGGCGAGAGCACCGGAAAGACCTCTTCTTCAAAAATCCGTTCAGCCGCTTCCCGATGCCGCACACTCGCTTCTACCAAACGCACGCGAGTAATACCGGCCGCATTGAGACTTGGTTCCAAGTCCTTATGAAAACAATCGTATTGAGCCTGCGTCATGGCTGCGGTGCGCTCGCGAATCGATTCAAGCTGCGCTGCGACGGTCATTCCCGACGCATCCGTCGAAGCGACCTTAGCGGCTTTCTGCATCTGCAAACCGCCCACCCGCACCATGAAGAATTCGTCCAAGTTGCTGCTCGTGATCGCCAAGAACTTTAGTCGCTCAAGCAACGGCACCTGCGGATTCTTGGCTTGATCCAATACGCGTTGATTGAATTCAAGCCAACTGTTCTCACGATTGAAATACTGATTTGAAAGTTGCGTCATCGAAGATGTCTGTCTTCCCAGTGTAGAACGATTGTCCCAATCGTTTTCCTAAGCTTGAGAGCAATTGGGACAATTGCTCGACACTCCAATCTTAGACACGTACCCCAAAATTCGCTATGTATTCACGTCCCAGATTGGGCTGCCAATTCGACCAATCCCAATTCGACCAGTTTTTGAGCATTTACTCGCAAACCGAATTGAGCCAGCGTTCGTTTGGCCGTCCGAGCTAGTTTCACTGCCAACTCGCCTCGATCCGACTCAATTGCTGCCAATGCTGTCTTAATCTGCGTCGCGAGGCTCGCACCATTGCTCGGTTCGGCCAGCCAAGCTGTGCATTGCGGTAGATCGTCTGCAGCCAAAACCTCCGTGGTGCCGCCAACTGCGGTTGCGACGATCGGCTTGGCCAACATTTGCGACTGAATCAAAACCAGCGACAGCCCCTCGGACAGCGATGGATGCACCACCAAATCAGAAGCATCCAGCAACTGATCCGCGTCGCTGCGATAACCCAGCAAGCGAATATGGCCCCCCAGTTGCAAATCGCTCACACGCTTTTCCAACTGGTCGCGCTGGCCTCCTTCGCCCGCGATCAGCAGCTGCGTGTGAGGGTTTTCGCGAACCAGAATCGCCATCGCGTCGATCAAATCTGTGTGACCTTTGCAGGCGAGTAGATTACCCACGCAGACCAGCAATCGATCGTTCCCCTGCAATCCAAACTCAGCGTTCGCCCGAGCCCGCGACCCTGGATCGTGCGTCGCGGGATGGCAGCCACCGTAGATCACCGCCGTTCGAGCAGCTGGGACGCCACCGCGTTCAACCACTTGTTGAGCAGCCCGCGATACGCAAACCAACTTATCCGACAGCCATCTGTACTTCAGTGGACTGCGCATCGGAAATATTGTGTGCTTGTAAGCCAATCGAATCGGTCTGGGTCTGCGACACAACCATGCTGCTGATCCCGCCAAATGGACCGCGTGTGTATCATTCGTGATCAGAACATCAGGAACCCACGATCGAAGTGCCCGGACGGTCGCCCACCACTGCCCAAGGCTTAGCCCCCTACCCTGATGAAAATGCAGCACTTCAGCGCGGCTCTCTAGAATTCGCTCTGAAAGTCCACTGTTCATACGGGCCATCCAACCGACTTGATGCCCCAACGACTGTAATTCGTTGCCGATTGACCACAGCAGGGCCTCTCCTCCGCCCCAATTCGGCTGGGTGCTGACAAGACAATATCGCATAAACGCTAGCTTTCCAAAGTAGATGCAGTCGTGCGGCCAATCTTAACAGAAATGGCCTACTCCGCGTCTAGATTGATATGGTCTTTCCACCCATCACTTGCGTATACTTATTTTCGCAGGGATTGGTCGCGACCACTGGAGAGGGTCGATCTAGGCCAGCTTTGAGGCAACGGATTTTGCGGAAGATATGTTTCAGTCCAACGAACTGATAGCAGCAGCGTTTTGCACATAATCGGTAATTGCAAGGAACTCATAGAGCGTTTGACCGATGCGGACGATATACGAGAGACTTCACCCGCGTTCGCGAAGTCAGACCTCTGTGGTTACGGATAGCATTTTATTTGCGTAGTTTGGACCGCTTCGGCGTCCAACCCATCAGATAAATCGACATGGATAGCAGCGCCCTTCAGAATCCTTAGTCGACAACTGTCCCATCGTCCGCAAGGACACACACAATCGCAGGGGAGTATTTTAGTTATGCAAATCAACGGTTTGCAATCAGCGCAATCAATTCAATCACTCGCAAGTACGCAACGCCCCAAGCCCTCTCAACCCGCTGAATCCTCAACCAATTCCTCGACCATCCCCTCGGACCAACTTGATCTCTCTGCGGAAGCACAAGCCCTGAGCGATGTTCAATCTGCCGGTACGGCCAATGCCTCAACCGGAATTCGCCAAGAGCGAGTCGACTCGATCCGTCAGGCAATCGCCAACGGCACCTACGAATCTCCTGAAAAACTGTCCGGCGCACTCGACCGCTTGCTCGACTCGTTCGCCTAAGTCGACTTGAGTTTCGCCCGGACGGTAACGCTTTGATGCATTTTGAACAAAAAAATTGCTTGTATGCATGTCTGATGCACGCATCGATTTCGGAGAAATCGTTCTACTGTAGGCCGATTTTCTGAAATCGGCACTTCAAAATACTTCACAGCGTTGCCCGCACGGATAGCTCGGGTTGAGTCCTCGCAGCCGCAGCTCGCTGGAATTAAACACAGCCGCCAAGTTTGCACCAACTTGAGCAGTGTCTACAATAACGCGGACAGCAGCATTTTTCTTCGTTCCACAATTTCTAAACTAGCCCCTTGGTTCATTGCGTGTCAGACCAACCCAACACTCTCTCACTCGAAGCCGTCGAAGTTTCTCAGTCGCCCATTGAGCGCTTCGAGGAGTACCTACTGAGTCGCGGTCTGCGTAAAACCGATCAGCGCCGTTTCTTGGTCGAACAAGTCTTCAGCCGACACGAACATTTTGATGCCGACCAACTCATTGACCAGTTGCCGCGTAAAGGGCATCCGAACTACGTCAGCCGACCCACCGTCTACCGGACGCTAAAAGAATTCGTCGACGCTGGACTTTTGCGCAGCTTTGAACTCAACGGGCGGAGTGTCTATGAACACGACTACGGCTACCCCGCTCACGACCACTTCTACTGTGTAACTTGCCACCAATTACTCGAATTCCAATCCGAGCAACTGGCACGGCTACGCGACGACATCGCCAAGCAACACCGTTTCCGAGTCCGCAGCCATCGTTTGATCATTCAAGGCGTCTGTGACGAATGCAGCCGTCGCAAGAACCAGCGGCGCCGCCAAGATTTGGTTTAACAGCGACGGACCGCTAGGGGCGCAATGGCACTCACTTTAGGCTGTGAGCCGCTGGCGCGAGCCACGGGTCTCGAGGTTGTTGTCGTTGGCTGTTTGTGGTTCGTCCAATGCTTGTTTGCTAGCCGCGAATCACTTGGCATTTGACAATCACCGAGCAGGTTGAGTCATCATTTCCCGTTCCCTCCAAGGAGAAAGACCATGTCCACTCCACACAGTCGCAGAAATTTTATTAGCAGCACCGTCGCCGTCGGTGCAGGCGTTTGTATCGCCAAGTCCGCCGACGCAGCCGCTCTTCCCAATACCATCATCAGCGACAAATCAGCAGATCGAATTCCGAAAGCGGTTACGGAATGGCCTGTGTGGGACGAAACCGAAGAGACCGCGTTAATTAATGTGCTCAACTCCGGCACTTGGGGTCGCACGAGCGGCGGACCACGCTGCGCCGAATTCGAAGCCGCTTTTTCAAAACGACTACAAGCCAAATATTGCGTGGCAACTTCTTCCGGCACCACTGCGCTTCTTACCGCACTCGGCGCATTGAACATCGGCCCCGGCGATGAAGTCATCCTACCGCCGTACACCTTCGTCGCCACCTTCAACGTCATCACCAACAGCTATGCGCTTCCGGTTTTCGTCGACAGTGATCCGCACACATTTCAAATCGATCCATCCAAAATTGCAGCTGCTGTTTCACCTGCTACAAAACTCCTGTTGCCCGTACATATCGGCGGTTACTCAGCCGACATGGATGCGATCAACGCTGTCGCCAAACAGCATTCGCTCCCAGTCATCGAAGACGCTTGCCAAGCTCCACTGGCTGAGTGGCGGAACACGCCTGTCGGCACACACGGTATTGGCGGTTGTTTCAGTTTCCAGTCCAGCAAGAATCTGAATTGCGGTGAAGGCGGTGCGCTCACTACCAACGATGAGAGTTTCTTCCACAAGTGCTTCAACTTCCATACACCCGGCGGCGGCAAGTCGGCTGCCAGCGCCGGGCGCGGCTCCAACTTCCGACTCACCGAATTCCAAGCCGCGTTGCTCGTTGCGCAGTTCACTCGCTTTGAACAGCAATCGGGCGTACGCAACACCAACGCAACCTATCTGACCAAACGGCTCAACGAGATCCCTGGCATCGCTCCCGCCAAATTAACCCACGGTTGCACTCGCAGCGCTTACCACTTGTACATGCTGCGCTACGACAAGCAGCATTTTGCCGACTTGCCACGGACCAAATTCCTCGCCGAACTCAACCGCTTGGGCGTCGGCGCCAGCAGCGGTTACGGCACACTCAATACCACCGCCCACGTCCGAGCCCTCGCGACCAACCCCCATTATGTTCGCATCTACGGACAAGAACGTATGACACGTTGGCTTGAAAAAAAACGATGCCCCGTCAACGACCAACTTTGCCAGGACGCTGTTTGGTTCTCGCAACATGCGCTACTGGGTGACCGCGCCAAAATGGACCGCATTGTCGACGCCATCCACGACATCCAAAAACGTGCGGGCGAATTGGGCTCTGCTTGAAAAGGGGCTTAGGAAAAATATTAGTAAAACAATTGTCCCAATTACCCCAAAACGATGGGGACAATCGTTCTACACTAAAACCGTGCCACCCCAAAAATCAAAGCTAAATGAAGCACGGGTGCGTTGCCCAGCTTTAACCAGGGAATCCACACCCATCGAAGACTCTGGGTGTGCCACCCACCCTAATTCATAATTTCGACCAAGCACGAGCTATAGTTAGTCAAACCTCTTCACAAATAAATCGCGAACTACTGAGAAAATCCGCCGCGACCGGTGACTTCTCCTTGGCGGACAGAATCGCGAACGTTTTTTGCTTTGTAGCAAGTTGGCAATAGCAGAGTGAATCCCATCGACCCACCCCAGCTACGAGAATTGGTCGACGCCCATGGGGCTGCCCTCGTACTGTACGCTCGGCAATGGTGTTCCAGTCCAGATGACGCACTGCAAGAAGCCCTGATCGACCTGTCGCGGCAAGCATCTGCACCGCGCGATCCAGTGGGCTGGCTATTCAAAGCGGTCCGTTACAAAGCGATCAACCTTGCTCGTGCCGACCAGCGCCGATCGCGACACTGGCGCCGAGCCGCCGTCGAACGCGATACCTGGTTCGCCGGCGACCCTACCTCCACGATGCAGTCCGAAGAACTCGAAATGATGCTCACCGAACTCGAACCGCTCGCTCGCGAAATCATCATTGCTCGGATTTGGGGAGAGATGTCATTCGAACAGATCGCGGAACTGGTCGAATACCCGCTCAGCACCGTACATCGCCGCTACCACCAAACCTTGAAACAGCTCGAACAAAGATTGAACGGCCAAGTAAGTCGAATTGAGTCAGACTAACTATGAATCAACCCATCGAACCCAACGACGAATCGATTTCCGAAGCACTCGCAAACCTTGAACTGCAACTCAAGCAGCATCGCCCCCGCGCACCGCGGTTGGATGCGGCGATTTTCGAAACTGCAAAGTCAATAGTTCCTGCATGTTCAGAGAGCCCATCCGAAAAGGGGTCTGACCCTTTGGAGGCAGCAGAATTTCATGAATTTTTTGTCGTTGCCGGAGAGGGTCAGACCCCTTTTCGGATGGGC
>JANLQO010000275.1:0-12115 GCA_031367855.1 Planctomycetia bacterium
TACACGGTCATGCTCACCCACGAGTTCGTAATGTCTCCGGGGGCATTTAGGACCTGCATAGCTGTGCCAGAATCCGTTGCAACCGGCTTCCAGCAGTGCCAACTGTAATTGCTAAAGGTGACGGCACGTTAGATACTAGGGGTTTTGCTCTGGTGCAGCACTGAATTGCTCTTACGCTTTAATGGGAGCGACGATGCCCAACACTTGCCGACGTTTTTTGCTCAAGTCCTGTTGATTCGCAGGTGGCTGTGTTACTTCGGCAGCTTCCAATTGGCGCCTTAATCCATTGGATCAACTTAAAAGCCGATAACGAAAACTCCTCCGTTCGCACTGGCAATGCCGGCAATGCCGGATGAATCTTCATGCCCATGTGCCAACCGACTCCACCAGAGTATGACGGTCCAGAGCGGGCTCAGTGACTAGGTTTTTCTAGGTTTTTGAACTACTCATTGGTGGAATTCAAAATAAGGCTGCACTAGGCTCACAAGCAAGTCATCGGGATACTTGGAAAGGAATTCTTCTAGCGCTCGAGAATGTTCTTTGTAATCCTCGCGGCCGAATGCCCTTCCGATTAGAGATAATAATTGCGAATAGTCAAATTCCATCTCTGTTTCCGCATGCTCCCTGATTGTTTCTGGAAGCTTCGCAAAGTCAACATCGTTGCAAAAACAACATTCCGCAAGGAACTTCAATAGTACAACTTTCGACTCTTTCGGCCCTAATGCTCTAAACTGGCGACTTCGCTCTAGGATTTTACGAAATCCTTCGCTTTGATACCCCAGGCCCTTCAACATTGCATCGTCAATTTGCATAAACTAAATCCGTTATTTATAAAGCCGCCGCCCCTGCTACTGCTGCACATACCGCTGCTTCTCCGGCTGGCGTTGGCTCGGCTACCGCTATCGCACCCGCCTACAACCACAATGCCACAAATAACGACGCACTTTCCTGGATTCCGCCTGCAATACTCTTCCACACAATAGAATCCCTCCCCCATGAGGCAAGATTGCCATCGCATTTCACAAATCGTCAAATCAATACCAAAAACGGCATCACATAGTCTCCCGCCAGCTTTTTTACACCTTCTTCTGTTCCATTTTGCCGTCGTAATGCATCCTTCTAGCATCGCGTAACAGTCAATCATCCCTTCAGGATCAACCTTTATCAAAGGGCTAGCGCCACGGTAAACGTACAACAACGTCGGGCTACCTTCATACCCAACCGGATCTCTGGACGCGAAGTTACTTTGGAACAAGGGAAAACTGGCTGCCGGATTTGTGCTCTTGTCGAAGGGCTGAACGTGTCGCACTGTTTGGCTTGAGATCATTCGTCGTATCGTAGCTCGGATAATGCCACACCGAACCGGTGCCGATGACCTCGCATTGATCCGGTGAAGTAACAATCAGTGCAGTTTGTTCATCAATGCCGATGCCGCAGATCGATGGGAACTCAGCCAAGCAGCCTTCCAGTTCGCGAAAACGATTTCGCTGTGAAAAATGCTGATCGATGGCTACCCCTGGCAGGAGCCCCAATCCGTGTCGATAGCCGTCGGCGATCATAATGTGATTACCCGCTGGTGCCCCGCGAACAAGCAAGTCGCCTTGAATGGTCGCGCCGGCAGAACTACCACCGATCACGCCGCCTCGCTGACAAACATCTCGCAGTTTCTCCCAAGCTGGCGTGCCCCAGTAAGCGTCCACGAACCGCCACTGGCGGCCGCCACCGAACCACACTCCAGTAGCCTTATCGAGCTCAGCGAGAAACGCCTCGCGTTCAACTTCGGTTAATTTGGTTTGCGGCAGCGTGACGATGTGCGCAGCGCCGGCCTGCTTGAGCACCCGCGATTCGAAACTCGCACTGTCCGCCGCGTCTTCAACTGCCGTAGGCAGGATTACTATCCGCGAATCCGCTCCGCCAGCCAATGCGACGAACCGCTGCCACACTTCATTCGGCATCCCACCCCCGCCACCGATGACCAACGCTCCACCTGCCAACCGATGCTCGACTCGCTCAGGCCCGGGAAACAGCGGCTGTTGTCGTTCAAGTAAGGTGCGTTGCCACTGGACCCAATCGATCGACTTGCCACTCTCAAGAACCTCGGTGAGCTCATGGGCGTAATGTGTCGTAGGCGCTATTCGAATAGTTACCGGGCTGTCACTCAGATTGAGCATCTGCCGTTTTGCAAAGCCACATCGAGCGCCTAGCGGCATTTCAAGATGCAGCAGGGGTTCTTGCGTTTCCACAGAATCGCTCGGGTCACTGAAGCGGCACGCCGCCAACAAACCGGAGCCCTTGTTCGCGCGGCTATCCAGCCATTTCAAATCTCCGCTAATTCTAACAAAGCCACCGCGCTCGAGCACTGCGTGAAGGCATTGGATCAGCCGCTGATGCAAGGCCTCGTCCTGTTGCATGATCGCCAGTGAAGTGGCTGCATCGGTGTCTATCCAAATCACTTCACAGGCTGCCCATGACGCAACCGCACTAGCGTCTTGCAGGATGTCAGAGATTTGCTGTGGAGCAACTCGGGAGATGGTGGTTGCGAAATCGGTTAACCGTTTGTCGATCGCTGGCGACTGTGCTGTCGCTGGGTCGATGGCAAGCAAGCACCGTGCATGCTGGCTTTCAAGCGACGTGACTAACAACTGCACATCGGTTGCGCTCACTTCGTCATCGCTGGCGGTAATGCCAGATTGCAGTACAAGGACTCCTTTCCACAACGATGGATCTACATAGACCTGCGTTGCGGGCGAATGCTGTGCGAGAGCGCTGCTAAACGAGGAAAGGAAAAACGAAAAGCACCAGGCAGAACGTAAAACATTGAACTGAAAGTCGAAGGGGTTCACATTCAAGCTCGTGCGCCGGTCATTCATCGGTACCTTCACGTTCTTGGTAAAGTTCCTCTCGAGTGCGGAGTTGATAGAACAACGCCCGCTTTTGATCAGGCAGGGAATAATCGAAACCCAGATTCTGTAAGAATTTTTCAGAGCTACTGATCGCCATTACTTCCATGATGCCGCGTTCACGTGCGAGCTCAACGCAGCAACGTACCAGATCGCTGCCCAGCCCCTGTCCCTGATAGCCTTCCTTGACCGCCAGGCATTGAATCTCAGCGAGCTTCTTCGAGTAAATCTCCACGGACGAAAACCCAACAATCTCACCTTCCTGGTCCGCAACGAATCCGGTCGCCAGGAGTGCTGCCGTTTCGGCTCGAGTTCGGCGCAGCAATTTCCTCTGTTCTACAGACGGGCGAAGGAGCGTCAGGACTTTGGGCAAATCCGCCTCCGTTGCCGGCCGGATCACGCACTTTGCGGCCGGATTTCTCGTGGTTGAATCAGATGGCTGCAATGGAAAAGCCTCGAATCAGTTGTGGCAAAATAGCGAGTGTAGAATTGCGCTGCTAACAGACTATACCACTATCAGCCGCCGCGAAAAAGCCGAGGACGATGAGCGCATTCTGGCAAGCTTCGCAATTCGGCAGAAACGAAAAACGGCAGCGAAATCAAACTTCGCTGCCGTCAAATCTAGGATTTCGACGAAAGAGTCTCCGAAAGAGATTTGCCTACGCTCGATTCGCCGAAGCTCTCATTAGTAGTTGTAGAGAGCTCCCAAGTTGACTCCATGGAGGATCAACGAAGAGTTGTTGTTGAAGTTGGCTGCGTTGCCAAGATGCGACATCTGAATGGGAAGCTGATTAACTGCCGTCGCCACTCCCGAGGCGGCGATCGCGCGGTAACCTACGATGCCGCTCCACTTTGGAGTCAAACGATAGTTGACTCCTGTTCCCAATTCGCCGATGAAGGCGACGTCCGTCTTGCTGCTAGAAATCATGTAGTTATCACCCGTGAACGGACCATTGGAAACATAGGCTGAGTCATTGCGTGTTCCAAGATCCGAGTTGAAGCGAGCATGATTTCCGTAAACACCCATTTTGGTCAACGCATATAAACTTGCACGTTTGCCCGTGCAGAAATTCATAATGCCTCCGATTTGCCCACCGACCAAGTCGTTCACAACGCGGGAACTGTAGTAAATATCATCGTTGCCATTGCCAAATGTTGTATCAGCTCGGCTAGCAGCGTAGGCGAGATTGTCGGTGAAGCGGAAGTAGCGCACGCCCGCTAGCCAAGTCATATTCAAACGACTGCCGCAGCCAGGAGTCAAGCAGCACGGACCGGTCGCATAGCGGGTTGGAGCGCAAGCATTGCAGCTTCCACAGTTACCCTGCGCACAATTGCCAGTTCCGCAATTGCTTTGGCCTCCACCGCAAACGCCGCAGCCCGATCCGCCACAATAGCCGCAGCCACCGCCAATTCCACCACCAAATCCACCTTGAGCACCGCGTACTCCGGAGAACACGGTTCCCGAAGTTGGTAGATAAAACGAACGCGCTGCGCCGCCGGTCATAAAGCCTAGCAAATTGCCTTCGATGTTGTTGTAACTGCTGCTGCGATCAATTCGATGCGCGAGTGCAGCATCGTACCAGTTGTAGACAGAGTCCTGTGGATAAGCACCCACGGCGGGCATCGACACATCGGTGAAGTGATACCGTGAACGCAAATCGACGCCGCCGTTCGTCGTCACGGTCGCCATCTGGTCAGCTGGGAATAGTCCCCAGTAGCTGATCATGGCTGCGTTGCGGCCACAGTTGAAATAGCGCCCCAAGAAAACTTCGAAGCCAGGCATCAGTCCAGAGCGAGCATCCCGCGTACCAAGTATATTGCCCGATGGATTATTGGCAGGGTCGTAAGTCAGATTGACATTGGTGTCGTCGACGCGATGGAACAACAAAACGCCGCCGCCACCAAAGTAAGGTTTCGCTCCCGCTGGCATCCCCGTGAAAAACGAACCTCGTGCAGAGTTGGCAATGCGCGCGCCAAACTGAGGCGAGTACGATTGCTGGCACGGCTGAGCACCATACTGAGCACCATACTGAGCACCATATTGGGCGCCATATTGGGCGCCATACTGAGTTCCAAACTGAGGGCCATTCGTTGGGTATGCGTAAGACTCAGTTAGCGGTGCTGATCCACAGCTCGTGGACCCGGGTGCAATGGACTGCCCATACACGGGATTGATCATCGTCGAATTGGGCGCGGATTGATAAGTCTGGGTCTGCCCTTGATTTTGAACCGGCACATGCTGGGAATGCGGCATCGGTTCACCGCGATCCAGAATCGACTGCCCATACTGCCCATTACCTGGCATCGGTAACGGTGCGGGCACAATCTCTGGAATCGAATTCTGTGGCGCTACAAATTGAGGGGCTGAATGGCCTCCTTCTTGAGCTCCAACCAGCTGAAATGCCGGATTGGGTTGCCCATTCCATCCGGGTTGTATGCCTACATTTGGCACCATTTGCATGGGAGCCATTTGACCAAATGCGCCTGCTTGAGGAAATGCCTGGGGACTCACCGGCGGTTGTTGGTACTGAACTGGAAAGGCACTTGGAGCCAGAGAGCCATAGGCACCGGGATATTGGCCAAAGGCGGTAGTAGTGCAAAGGCAGCCCAGCATCGTTGCTAGGTTCGAAAACCATAATTTTTTCACGTCGATCCTCCTTGATTCACGTTCGATGCGGCCGGCTTCGCGAGGCAATGCTAGCTAGTTCATTGGACGTCCTGTCCAAGCGTAGGCAAATAGGATGCGATCTACGCACACTATCTGTTTCTTCCATCGACCTAATCAAAGGACAGGAACGCTTGCGAGTCGGTGTAAAACTGGAAGATTGATTCAAGGCAGAATGAAAATCGCTACGACCGTACGCTGCTCGCGTAGTTGGCAATTCCTGCCCATTGGTTGCATCCTCGCCAGCCGCTATCGCTTCACAGCGCTCGCAGGTCAGCTAAAATAGGCGCCGGTACGGGAAACCCGAGCGGGCAACCCAAGCGGGCAACGCTAACATGAGGAATACGAGCCCGAAGCGCAAGCGAGTGAATCCTCGCAAATCCTTCACTCGCGTGCGCTTTGGGTTTGTACTGAGCCACCAAGTGGCGCTGTGCAGCTAGTCCTAAGAATTTATGATTGGGAGAACGAATTGATCAAACGCGATTCTGGAACTGCTGATCGGCAGGCGTTGGATGTACTTGCAAACGCCGCGTCTTGGAGTCAACTGGTGCCTTGCGGGGCAACCGTCGAATTAGAAGTCGGGTCCGGCAAAGGCCTTTTCCTCCAGGCCGCAGCTAGCGAACGCCCTCAGAACTTTTTTCTGGGCATCGAACTTGCGGTAAAGTTCGCGAATCGCGCCGCCGAAAGGTTAGCCAATTCGAATCTTGAAAACGCCAAGATGTTACGTGGTGATGCACAAGCATTCTTGCGCGAGACGGTGCCAACAAGCTCGGTTAACCGCATGCACGTCTATTTCCCGGATCCGTGGTGGCGCAACAAACACAAAAAGCGTCGCGTGCTCAATGATCAAGCGATCCTCGATATCCAACGCTGCCTAGTTCCCGGCGGCGAATTCCACTTCTGGACCGATGTGCTCGATTATTACGAATTGATTTGCGGGCATGTGATGGATACGACTTTTTTACTCGGCCCAAAATTCATCGCCGAGAGGACTGCTGCGCATGGTATGGACTATACCACCCACTTCGAACGCCGCGCACGATTGAACGGTCAACCTATTTATCGCGCATTGTTTGTCAAGCCAACTTAGGCACCTGAACGATCAGGGCGGGGCGGCTGCGGTTGATTAACTACGGTGCAAGCTTCATCCAAGTCACGATGGCTTCCGCTGTACTTTTGTTGGTTGCAAGCGGAATCGAATGAACGTCGCAAACGCGTAACAAAGCAGTGACATCGGGCTCATGCGGTTGGGCTGTGAGCGGGTCACGAAAAAACAAGACGGCTTCGATCAATCCCAGTGCAACCCGCCCGCCGATAATTAAGTCACCACCGTACGGTCCATGTGCGACTCTTTCAACGTTCAGCCCAAGGCCTTCCTGCAACATTTTGCCAGTGTTTCCAGTGGCAACCAGCGGATGAGCTTGGAAGAACTCCAAGTGTTGCCGGACGAACTTCAGCAAGTTCTCTTTTTGAGCATCGTGGGCGATAAGAGCGATCATTTGAGAAAAGTTCTCGATTGGTGGGGAACGTTGAATATTGTTTACGAGCGGACCGAATTATACCCGCGTCGAAGCCTCTCCGGGAATCGCGATAGAGTCGAATTCGCAAGAGCGTTCGGCTCCCAATTAGAACTTCATCGAATCGAGAAATTCACTGATCCGTTTTTCGCTGACTGTTTGTTTGGTTCCAAGTGATTGAGCGAAAATGGAGACGCGGAATTCCTCGATCAGCCAACGCAGTTGCTCAAGCTTCGCGATGCTCTCAGGCGATGCAAGTGCAGCACTTGTTTTCAGATCGCGAAATCGCAGTACCGCTTTGTCGACGGGTATTCGCAGTTGTTTATCCTTAGGCAGACCGCCGCTTTTGAGTTTATCCAATCGCAATTCAATGGCTCGAAGGTATCTGGGCAATTCGAGCAGCGCGGACCAGGGTGTGGCTTTGAGAAAGTCTGCGGCCAGCAGATCGCGCAGTTGCTCGCGAATGTCATCCGCGATCTCGCGCCAAGTGGCTGGGATGGCTTCGACGCGTTTGCGGACTTCATGGGTGGTCTCTGCTAAACGCGGTAACCAGCTGGCGACGTTTTGAGTGGCGATCGAGATTTGTTCAACGGCACGAAGATTGCGTATTTCAAAGTCGTCGCGGTTTTGCGGCAATGGTTGATTCTCGATGAAGGCAATGCGGGCGATGAGGTCTTGCAGCTGTGAGCGGAGTTGATCGCTCTTGAGAATGTGGCCGAGTAGCACGCTCGATTTTTCCAGCTGTGGCAGATGCGCGATCTGGCCGCGTAGATTTCGATGATGTTTGATGGCAAACAACCGCATCCAACCCTGTACGGCTAAACGCTCGGCTTCAGCGGCGTGATCGACCAAACGCAATTCAACGGCTTCGCCAACGTCAACCAATGTGGGAAAGGCGGCGACCATGAGCCCACCACGGCGAATGGCGACCTGCGCGGGGAGCGCATCGAAATCGATTTGCGTGATACGGCGGTCTTGCCAATTGCTATGTTCTTTAACCACTCTCGCGCCGACAATCGATTCGGGCGGTGCGTGACGCGATTGTAGCTCGGAGACGTTACGGCCTGTTTCGATGACGTTGCCCGAGTCATCCACAACGCGAACAAGGAACTGCAAATGTTCGGGCAATTTAGTCCAATCAAAGTCGCTTCCGCGGACGGGTTCGCCTGCATGAGCGGTCATCAATTCGCACAACACCACAGAGAACGGACGTCGGCGGTCGGCTTGGGCAAGCTGCTGGCTGAGTTTGCGAGCCACGTCGGGTGCGGGCACAAAACTGGTGCGCAGATTCTTGGGTAGCGAACGAATCAAGCACAAGAGCTTGTCTTCGAGCAGTCCAGGCACCAACCATGCGAGCGCCTCGTCGCTGATTTGCCGAAGCGCTGCTTGTGGCACTGTTACCGTCACTCCGTCGGTTGCGTTGCCAGGTTCAAAACGATAGGCGAGCGGCAGGTTGGTCGAGCCCACTTGGAGCGCATTGGGAAACGCCTCTGCAAAGTCCTTGGCCACCGTACGCTCGTCGGCAATCAAATCCTCGGGCTTCATCCACAGCGATTTCACGAGCGGTGAATCGCTGTTCTTGGTAATCCAATTGCGGAGACTGGCCAAGTCGCTCACTTCGACAGGTATCCGCTGCGCATAGAATCGTTCGAGTTGATACTTGTCGACGATGAACTGTCGCTCGCGCGTGCGCTGCGCGAGTTCATGCATGTCAGCCAAGATCTCTTGGTTGTGTAGGTAAAATTTTTCGCGACAACTCCAGTCGCCGCCAACTAGACCATGTTCGATCAACATCTCGCGGGCGGTCTCAGCGTTGATCGGTGCCAGATTAACGCGACGGCCGACAACGATGGGCAAGCCGTAAAGCGTGCTGCGACGGTAGACCATCGCCGAACCGGCCTTACTGCTCCAATGCGGATCGTAGAACGAGTGTTTTAACAGGTCCTGTGCGGCGTGCTCAATCCACTCGACGTCAACTTCGGCGATCGTTCGCGCAAAACGCTTCGTAGTTTCAACCATCTCTGCCGCTATGATCCATTTCGGCTTGCGCCGGAACAGTCCTGAACCTGGCCAAAGGGACAGCGACATACCCCCTGCTGCTTTGTATTCGTGATTCTCGCTGGCGTGCGCGATGCCGCTGAGCAAACCGGTTAACAGCGAATGATGAATCGCATCGTATCCCTCGGGACGTTTGATCGTTTCAGGCTTAGGTGCTGCTGCATGCTGTTGCCGCTGCTTGCCGTGTGAACGCGGGTCGGACAGTGGTTCGGCTGGTTTCATTCGATCGATGGCGGGCAAAGTGATCCTTCGCTGGCCAACTTTCATGCCAGAACCATGTAAAATCTCTTTCAGCTGGCGAACGATGTCGGCCCATTCGCGGAAGTTGTTGTGCGACAAAAATCGTTGATGCAGGGCCTTTTGCAAGCGCGAGCGACCTAGATCATTTCCAAGTCGTTCGTAGAAATCCCATAATCTCAAGTAGCTTAAGAAATCGCTGTGCGGATCAAGGAACATGGCATGAGCTTCGTCAGCCTGTGGGGCTTGACCGGCGGGGCGTTGACGCGGGTCTTGCGATTCGAGCGCAGCGGCGATGATGAGCACTTCGGGTAAACAGTTGCGTTCGTTTGCTTCGATTAACATGCGGCCAACTCGCGGGTCGCAGGGCAAAGCACCGAGCTGCCGACCGACTCGGGTTAACTCGCCGCGCGCATCGATCGCATCCAGTTCCCGTAAAGTCTTTTCGGCATCGCGAATTGCGTCCGGCGAGGGTGGATCGAGCAGCGGGAACTCGTCGAGCGGCCCGAGCTTGAGCACTAAACTCTGCAGTAGCACTGCCGCTAGATCACTGCGACGAATTTCCGGAGTGGTGAATTGGCTGCGTGAATCATAGTCCGCTTGACTGTACAACCGGATGCATACGCCGGGCCCCAAGCGACCGCAACGCCCGCTACGCTGGTTGGCGGAGGCTTGGGAAACCGCTTCGATCGGCAAACGCTGCACTTTGCTGCGTGGCGCGTAGCGGCTGATACGAGCCAAGCCGGTGTCGACAACGTAATGAATGCCCGGGACGGTTAGCGAAGATTCTGCGACGTTGGTCGCCAAAATGATGCGGCGCTGCTGGTGCGGTTGAAAGATCTTGTTTTGGTCCGCTTGACTTAAACGCGCATACAGTGGAAGGGTTTCAACACCGCGTTCGTTGCCATAGCGTTGGTGGTGCCCACCCAGATGTTTAGCAACGATACGAATGTCGCGTTCGGTCGGCAGGAACACGAGCACATCACCAGCTCCAGCGTGCAGCAATTCATCACACGCGTCGGCAATAGCCACCAGTTGCATTTGTTCGTCGGGTTCTTCATCGACGGTAGCGGTAAGGATCGGACGATAACGCATTTCGACTGGATAAGTGCGGCCGGAGACTTCAACAATCGGGGCTGGGCCTTGGTCATCGGCAAAGTGTTCGGCAAAGCGTTGTGGATCGATTGTGGCTGAGGTGATGATCAGTTTCAGGTCAGGGCGTTTGCCCGAGAGCTGTCGCAGATAGCCGAGCAAAAAGTCGATATTCAGCGAGCGTTCGTGAGCTTCGTCGATGATGATCGCGTCGTATTGATCGAAGAAGCGATCGCGCTGCGTCTCAGCGAGTAGTACTCCGTCCGTCATGACTTTGATAAGTGTCTGGGGTTGGGTGGCGTCGGTGAAGCGAATTTTGAAACCGACCAACTCGCCGACTTTTGAACCGAGTTCATCGGCCAAGCGGCTTGAGACCGCGCGAGCTGCCAAACGTCTCGGTTGCGTGTGGCCAATCATGGCTCGACGACCAAGGCCCGCTTCGAGGCACAGCTTGGGCAACTGAGTGCTTTTGCCTGAACCGGTCTCACCGCAGACCACGATGACTTGGCGAGAGCGGATGAGGTCGATGATCTGTTCGCGATGCGCGGTGATCGGCAATTCGGGATCGTAGGCAAGGGGCGGGATGCTCGCAATACGTTGATCACAGAGTGCCGCGGACTTGTGAGCAGCTTCTTCCCAAGCCGTCAGGCGTTCGCTATTGGCATGCTGCTGAGCGAGTTGTTGCCACTGTCGCAACAAGCGGTGCCGATCTGCCAGCATGGTGTGCTCAAGCACGGCAGGGAGCTGAACACGCGATTTAATGCTCATTGAGGAAACAATGAGTTGACTTCGAGCACCGCATCCGGCAAGCAAATCGGCGAGATTCGCGTACCGCGAGAGAAAACGGAAATGGATCGATATTTATTCTCGCTCGGCTCTCGATGGACGATAACAGAACGATTCGTCACATCGACTTGCCAATACTCTTGAATACCAGCTTCCGCATAAAGGCTGAGTTTTTCTGTTCGATCAAAATCAATGCTGCTATAGCTGACTTCGATCAACAATTGAACTTCTTCTGGTAACGGATGACGGTCAGCGTAGCGGCGACGGGTTACCCAAGCGATATCGGGTTCCGGACAACTGTTGGCATTGGGAATCAGCAATGGTTTTTCAATGCGAATGGTGAACTGTCGTTTTGTATGCTCAAAACTCCACTCACTAAGAAAGTCGATGGGGTCCGAGTGTTGTGGGCCTTGGGGATTCATGTGCACGATCCTGCCGCGAATCAATTCAATCTGTCCAGTGAAAGCGTCGAAGTCGCCGCGTTCGACGAGGCTCTCGTATTGCTTTACTGTTAGTGGAATGGTGGTTGGCCAGTTCATCGCTTTGTCTATCTATTAATACCTTGAGCAGTAGTACGACTTGTAATTCTGGCAATCTGCGGTGGGTCGCTCTTGCCGAGTGCGACTGTGCGCTTCAACGGCCGCCTCAAAATGATTCACTACGTTGCCGACAGTAGTAACCTACATTGCAGGTTCCCTATAGTTTTCCGGTGCAATTGCACACTTCAGAATTAATCAGATTCTGGGGACTCAAACAGGCACCTTCACGACCGGCAGTTCGACTTTCGGCTTGGGTGAGTCAGCTGCTTCGGGGTCGATCCATTTGCTGGCTTTAAAGTGTTTGTCATATTCCCCGAAGTC
>JANLQO010000293.1:0-5194 GCA_031367855.1 Planctomycetia bacterium
GAATGAGTCGCTACGCTGGCGTTGGCGTCGAGGCGTGTAAGCATCTTCGCGATGCGCTGCTCTTGGCGTGGATCACCAACATACATTGCCCGCAACAGCGAATCGAGTAACGCGTCGTCGAGTTCAGTTTGTTGATTGGGATTCAGTGTCATCGAAATTCGTCTTTTTCTAACTGAAGCGTAAGTGTTCCGAGTCTTCGGATGTCTGGTCCTGCGTGCCGTTGGTTATGCCAGCGTATCGAAGTGGGTGATGTATAGCCCACTGGCAAAGCCGGCAGAGCCAGTGGCACACAAGAGTAAACACCACGCTTCAGGTGATGATTGCCCGCAACTTGGCATAGCTCAGTTAGCTTGTAGTTTGCGCTCTAAACAAGTTTGCAGTTGTTGCTTCGCGCGAAACAATCGCTTTTTCACCGCCTCAACCGCAATGCCGATCCGTTCGCTCATCGCCGCTGGCATCAAGTCATCACGAAAACGCAAGTTAATGCATTCGCGATCTGTCGCAGTCAACTTCGACACACAATCTCGTAACGCATCCAATTTTTCATCCAATGTATCGCCGTTTAACTGGTTCACCTGCTCAAGCCGCTGGTTCAAGTACTCCAGGGCTTCAACGTCGCTCGTCAATACGAACCGCGACGCAACCCGACGGCTTGCCATCAACGTCCGAGCAGCGATTCCGCGCAGCCACGGCCCAAACGGCTTAGATCGATCGAATTCGTCCAGCTTCCGCCATGCGACCAGCATCGATTCCTGCCAAATATCATCCAGCAAGGCATCGTCGCAACCGGCAGCCCGCAGATAAGTCGTCAACATTCGTGAATTTTCACGTACGAGAATTTCAAATAGATCTTTGGATTGGACGGACGGTTGCACAATCAACTTTCACGGAAAACACTCGGTGAAACGTACCTTCGTTAGCAGATATTGTCGCTAACCCGAGAATCGGGGACAGGAAATAGGCCGCGCCGTATCACTTCTTCAGCGCTTCCACGACAAAGTCGAAAATCGCTTGAGTGCCTGGATCTTCCGGCAGGCCGATGTCCTCGTTGACCTTCGAATGCGTACTGTCCTTGGCAGCATGCAGCTTGACCGGAATTCCGGCATCCTTCAGCACCGCACCGAGTCGCTCCGCTTGGGCGCTCGTATCCGGATGACTGCTGACATAAAGGATAAGAAACGGTGGAATTTTCTTATCCTTGGCGATGTGGCTGACCGCCGAGTAATCAAGGTGTTTGGCTGGATCATTACCAAATTTCTCGCGATGACCGAATTTGGCTTGCGGCTGATGGTGAACCCGACGACGGGTCTCGGCAGTCTCGATGATCGCTGGCACATCGTAGGTGTCGCCATCAACGGGCACGCAACCTTTGAGAATTGAAAACGATAGTCCTTCCGCTTTCAAGTAACGATCATCGGTGCAGACCAGAGCCGCCAACTGAGCACCTGCCGAATGTCCCATGACGAAGATGCGTTGCGGATCGCCCCCATGCTCAGCAATGTGATCATGCACCCAGTGAATCGACTTGGCAATGTCCCGGATGATGCTTCCCATCTCAACCTTGGGTAACAGCTGATAGTTTGTCGCTACAAACACAAATCCTTTTTCGGTGAACGCTTTGGGTTTGATTTGAACTTCGGATTTGTCCCCCGTTTGCCAGCCACCCCCATGAATCCAAAAGACGACCGGCAAATTCTTTGCGTCTTTGGTTGAGTAAATATCGAGCATCTGGCGATCGGCTGCAGGCACTACGTAAGGAACATCGCGCTGCACATTTTGCGCTGAAACATCTCTACAAAGTGAAAGGAACGCAACAATACAAACAAGTAGGCGATTCATTTTTAGCTCGCAGGTTCGGGACGCGGTAGCAGCGGCAATAGGCGAGTCAGCATTCTCAGACTTCTGTGAGCCTAAATCAAGAAGCCAAAAGATCAACCAGCTGGAAAGTCCAACAAACCGCGAGCTGCACCCGTAGCAGAAACGCAAGCTGGAAGCTTACGCCACACTAGCTAAGCTAGGCTACGGAATTAAACGCGGTTGAACCAGCACGGCCCGATTTGCGTCCACGACTGCACAAATAAAATCTTTATCCGTACCTGCCGCTCCAATCACACCCGCTTTGTTTACCGCCACAAAATTGACACTTAGCTCATGGGGAGCCTTTGCATCGCCAGCCGCAATCCGGCGAATCGCTGCTTCGCAAGCATCCGTCGGGCTCTTGCCCTGACGCATGAACTCGACGATCAAAAACGAAGCGCAATATCGCAGAACATTTTCGCCGATGCCCGTCGCACCCGCCGCTCCCACTTCGCCATCCACATACAAACCCGCTCCGATCAACGGGCTGTCGCCAACGCGCCCTGGTAACTTGAATGCCAAGCCGCTGGTCGAGCAACCTCCGCACAAGTGTCCGTCCGCGCCCAACCCCAATAACGCGATCGTGTCATGCGACTTTTCCGCCGCGTTGGTTCCTAATGCTTGAGACGCTTTCCATTTCTGCCAGCGTTCGCGGCTTTGGGCCGTCAATAAATCGCGCTCAACAAATTTCTGTTGTTTTGCGAATCGAGCTGCATCTTGGCCAACTAACATCACATGCTTGGTCGCGTCCATGACGCGCCTCGCAACCGATATTGGATTAGGAAAACCCTCGAGACCAGCCACAGACCCTGCACGTTGATGCATTCCATCCATGAACGAAGCATCGAGTTGCACCACGCCCTCCGCATTGGGCGCTCCGCCAACGCCCACCGAGTCGACTGTCTCATCCAACTCAGTCAAATTGATGCCGCGTTCGACTGCGTTCAAAATCGATCCGCTGCTACTAAGTTCAGCTCGAGATCGTTCACATGCGGCCAATCCAAAAGGCCAAGTGGCGATGAAAATCGGCTTGGTAAAACTCGTGGCAACTCGGTCTGACATGGGCAGCGTCGTTTTGGAGTTGTCACGCGCTTGCTGTGCTGTCGCCGAATGGCTGAGCAACTGGAGTCCGATCGCAGAAACAGTTCCCAATTGAACCGCTTGTCGCCGTAACATAACCCCTCTTTTCGAAAATCGTTGCTGTATCAAAACCCAAAACGAGCTCTCGCAAAACGAGCTTTGATCTCTTCTGCTGGAACGCCTTCCGCTGACAATCGGTACGCTTGTTGAACCGCTGGATCAAGCATGACGATCAAACCGTAAATTCCCACGCCGAGCGAAAACAGCGAGCAATAACAAGTAAATATCGTCACCATACCACCGATCAACGAAACCAGCATCAGCGTTCGACGCTTAAACCAAAAACTGTAGATGCCGGTTACAATGCGCAGGATCGAAAAAATAAAAACCACCGTGCCGCCCACAGCAAAACCAATAGAAATCCAGAACATCGCTTCGGGCGGTGGAGGGTTCGCGGCCGCCTTAGGCATATTCGGCATTACAACTGCGAAAAAAACAGCATAGAAGAGCAAGAAGCCTCCCATGAGCAACTCCATCGCACCGAACACAATCTGCAGAATGCCGACCACCATTACCTGATTCACCAGTCCACTGCTGCCAGGCAGTGCATTGGGATCATAGGCAGTCTGTGGGACCGTTGCCGCGTAGGGGTTTTCCGGTTGCTCGGGAAAGTTCATGTTGCTTCCTTAACGTAAAGTCATTCTTCCTGTGCTCTGGCAAACTTCCAACTCGGCACTGTCCTGGCCGACAACTCCTGCTCGGTCATGTAAGCTCGCAGCAATTCGATCGGAATCGAGTGCTCATGCAAGATCGCATCATGAAATTGCCGGTTGCTCATCTTACCACCTTGAACCAGTTCGCGGTGCATGTCACGTAATTGCAAACCGCCAAGCATATAGGCGGCCTGATACAGCGGACTGTAGCCACCCATAATCGATCTTCGCACCTCTGCCGACGCCGCCGAGCGTTCGTGTCCAACTCGATCGACCAAGTAGTCGACGCACTCTTGAGGTGAAAACTTTCCCGAGTGATAACTGAGCGAAAACACGATCCGCGCACAGCGATGCCGACGCCAGAACAACATGCCGACGCGATCTTCGGCGCCGCGCGCAAAATCGAGATCCCACAACAACATTTCCCAGTACAAAGCCCAGCCTTCGACCCAAAACGGTGTATCAAAAATCTTGCGGTAGGAACGATAACGCGGCAGCATGTGGTACTGCAAATGATGCCCTGGAATGAGCTCGTGGTGAACCGTTGCGCGCGAGAAATGCTCATTATTGCTGCGCATGCTCATCAATTTCTCTTCATGCGTCATGCTCTCAGTTGGATACGAAACAATGATCGTATCGCCACCCAGAAAGTAGGGATTCACGCGCTGCCGTTCAGGGCTCATCATCGTCATACGCCAACCCTGCGCCGCCAGAGGCGGGACGGTGACCAAATCGTTGGCTTCTAGAAAGCGAATTGCCTCCCAAGCCAAATTGCGAATCATTTCAGGCTGCGCACCGGGCTCAACGTGTTTACTTTTCACATGCTCCAGCGCCTTGCGCCAATCATCCCCAAAACCCAACTCGCGACTCGCCGCCAACATCTGCTGGTCGCACCACTTCATCTCGCGATCCGCTAATTCAATCAGTTCGGCCGGAGTGTGTGCAATCCACTCGTGTTCCAATTCCAATTTCAATCCATCGTCACCAATGGGCTGACCAATGATGGTCTCTTGGTCCGTATCTGGCACGCCGACCACTCGCTCACGCATGACAAGTCGGTGTTTTTCAAGTGCCGCCAATAAACGCTCCATCGGTTGTTTGGCCCACCAGGTGTATTGCGGGTCGTAGTTGTTGTAGAAACCGTGAGCTTCCCGGAGTGCATTGCGAAGCGCAGCGATCAACTCGCTAGCTCTTAGCGCCGCCAACCGCTGCCGCGTCGCTTCGTCGCGATCGACCGTATCAGCGATCGGTCGAATCGCTTTCAACTCAGCATCGACAGCTTTCGCGGCCGTATCCAGAGTTTCCGCAACTTGGGCCGGCTTGATCGTTACTACGTCTTCCCGCGACTTGCAAAACGCGACTAAGGAACTTGCATACGGCAACAATTTCGCGGCTAACGCATCGCGCTCGCTATCACGCCTCAACTTCTGCAACTGGTACTCGAGCTCGGAACGCAACAGCAGATAGTCCACTTTGCCCACGCGATCCAAGCGATGGAAATTCTGCTCGCGGAGCTGCACCAACCAATCGTTGGTCAGCGCCAC
>JANLQO010000295.1:0-4535 GCA_031367855.1 Planctomycetia bacterium
AAAGAAAAACTGGATCAACAAACGGTTGAGATGACGCAATGGCACTTTCACGAGTCCACCGGATCGCCCTTTTGGCTGGAGCAAAAGCGATCGCTCAACTTTGACCCATTGAAGGAGATAAAGAGCTTTGAAGACCTGAAGAAATTTCCGCTATTCGAGGACGACCTTTTGCGCGGCGGGCCGGTTCGCCGCTGGGTGCCTAAGGGCTTGGAGGGTAGACCGACCTACGTTTTCGAAACTGGCGGAACTACCGGCGTGCCCAAGAGCCGCGTGGTGATCGACGACTTTCGGATTGATTACGAAATGTTCAGCGACACCTTGCCCGACCAGTACTTTCCCCGCGGTGCAAATTGGCTGATGCTCGGGCCGTCGGGTCCGCGTCGTCTGAGGCTAGCGGTAGAGCACCTCTGCCAGCACCGGGGTGGAGTCTGTTTTTGCATCGACCTCGATCCTCGGTGGGTGATAAAACTGATCAAAAAGGGATGGATGGAGCATCTGGAAGCCTACAAAAAGCACTGCATCGACCAAGCGATCACGATTCTGACCGCTGGGCATGACATCAAGTGTATGTTCACGACGCCTAAGTTGCTCGAATCGTTGGCTTATGGACTGGCTGAGAAAGGAACGAGCATCCAGGAGATTGGCATCACAGGCATTTTCTCTGGCGGAACCGAGTTCACCCCGCAATGGACGCGGTTCTGCGTCGAGGAGCTGTTGGGTGGGCCCGTAGAGGATGGTGGAGTTTACATGACTCCCACCTATGGTAACACGTTGATGGGTTTGGCCTGTAGCAAACCTATTTCGACTGAGGATGAATACAAGATTTCGTACTATGCTCCGCAGCCGCGGGCGGTGGTTGAAGTGGTCGACTTCGAAGATCACACCCAAGTGGTTCCGTATGGCGGAACAGGTCGTGTCAAGTTGTACACAATGACTAAAGAGTTCTTCATTCCCGGGTTCCTAGAACGCGACGAGGGCGAACGCGAATTGCCATTTATCAAGTACCCGTGGGATGGGGTGAGCGGCGTGCGTCCGTATCACGCGATCGCTTCGCAAACGACGGTCGGTGTGTACTAGGGCGATCTTTGAGTGCTGACGCCCGCAGCGTCAGGTACGTGGTGGACGCTGCTGGTAGCGTCCTATTGCCTGCTGTATTTAGGTAGTTCAAATCTCTGGTTTAAAGGTACTTTTTCGTGCTCACGTTATCCGCTCTTCGTTGGGGAAAGCCTTATAAATCGCTCGAAGCCCAGGAAGTGGTGCACTTTGATACAGGTGAGCCGATAGCGAAAATCGGCAATGTTAACGGCGGCATGCTTCAACTGGACATGAAGCATGCGCCTAGGGCGCGAGCCGTCTTGCGCGAGATTCCGCCCAGCGATCTGCTGGAGCGCTGCAAAAAAGCAGCCGCTTTGTTCGAAAACGGAGATTTGCCCGTCGGCGACGGAATTCAGTCGGTCGACGACTTCATCCACCAGCAATCGGCCAGCACCGGTCTGCCGGAGCATATGTGCCGGTCGAATATGAAAAAAAATTCGTTCGTACTCGCGAATATGGACAAGATCCTGGCCGCGCTTACTCGCGGTTTGGATCTGAATATCTTTTCCAAGGGACATGGTGAAGAAGGCCGCGGCGTAACCGTCAGTTACCAATGCCAATCGCCAGTACTGGGAGCCGTCTTGCCGAACAATTCGCCCGGTGTTCACACTCTGTGGTTGCCCGCGATTCCATTGCAAGTCGGTTTGTTGTTGAAGCCAGGCAGCCAAGAACCGTGGACGCCATACCGCATGGCAGCAGCCTTTATGGCCGCTGGCATCCCTGGTGAAGCGATCGCCATGTATCCAGGCGGGCACGATGTCGGACAGACGTTATTAACTCGCTGTCAGCGGTCCATGATTTTCGGAAGTGCGCAGACGGTGGAACAATATGCGGGAAACCCTCGTGTTCAAGCGCATGGACCGGGGTTCTCCAAGATCCTGTTCGGCGACGATGTGGTTGACCGCTGGGAGGATTATATGGACTTGATGGTCGAAAGTATTTTTTCGAACAGTGGTCGGAGTTGTATCAACTGTTCGGGAATTTGGGCTTCTCGGCATACCGAAGAAATCGCCAAAGCACTTGCTGAACGGCTTGGCCCAGTGGATGTTCTTCCTCCTCAGGATCCAAACGCAGGGCTGGCGGCCTTTACCAACGCAAAGATGGCCACCGGAACTTGGGGAATGGTTCAGCAGGACTTGCAGGATTCTGGGGTCAAAGACATGACCGCTGGATTCGGCGAGCGACTGGTCGAGCGGCCACATTGTGCCTACCTGCGACCCGTGATTGCACATGCAAACTCCCCCGAATGCCCAGTCGCGGCGAAGGAATACATGTTTCCATTTTCGAGCGTAGTCAAATGCCCGCAGAAGGACATGGTCAACAAGATCGGTTCGACCTTGGTTTGCACTGCGCTTACTTCCGACCCTCAGTTGATGGATGCCCTAACGGAAAGCGTTCATGTCGATCGGCTGAACATCGGCCCAATTCCAACAAATCGTTTAAACTGGCTGCAGCCACACGAGGGTAATCTAACCGACTTTTTGTATCGGTCGCGCGCCTACCAAATTGCAGCCTTGGGATAGGAGTCAGACGGTCAGACCCTTTTTCGGACAGGCTCTAAGCCGTGTAGGGTGGTTGAGGGCATGCAACCCACCGTGATTATTGCCAAAGCGGATTGGTGGGTCTCGAGACCTCGACCCACCCTACAACGCCGAAATGCAGTACAAATAGCCGAATTAAAACATGCCGAAAGAGCTGTTTTTTATTCATTATGGGTCCCGCTGCGCCTTCTGCATTCTTTTTAATTGGAACTTCCCATTCCAACGCGCGTCCAAGGCTCGACAATTAATCCTTGTTCCTCCAAATGGTTGGATAGAGGCATAAGTGGGGTATGTCCCGCTACGATCCACATAATTGCTCGAACACCGATGTTATCCTGAGGCGAATAGGCTATTTAGGTCATCTGGAGAGTCTTCGAAGTTTGCATCGGTTTTGGCTGCAATTATAATCGACCCCACATGTACTTTGCGGGTCGAGACGCGATCGTAGAGGTTGGTTTGGATCCCGCGACGCCCGTTAACGTCCCACGTTAGCGAGCTGAATGCTCATCGTTTGGTGGTTTGTAGTCTGCTCGAGCAGGGCAGGCGGCAATTGATTGTGCGCTCTTCACCTCCGCCGTTGGATTGGTAAGGCGCTTGAAACATACCCGTAATTGCTCTTAAGGGTTGGTTAATGGCCATCCGTAAGTCACGCGCAGGTTTTCCCGGTTCTGCCAACACTAATTCGGGCTCCCGTTCTCTAGCGCGAAATCGCATGCGACGTATGTTGCTGGAGGATTTGGAGAAGCGTCAGTTATTGGCGGTAGGTCCGCAACTGATTGGCATCCAGCCGAACAACAGCGACCTGATCATCGATGGTTCGGTGCGAAATCAAGCTCCGCGTGAGCTGACCTTCCGGTTCGATGACTCGCAGATCATTCATCCGAGCTCGTTGAGCGGTATTCGACTAACTCGAGCTGGTGGAGACGGCTCCTTTGCGCAGCCGACAGTCGCAACCGATTTTGGCACCGATGGAAAAGTCGACGTGCAGCTAACCGGTCGCGTGGCTGGCAGGGCATTGACCGTTCAGGTGACTCGGGCGGATTTGGGCGCTAACAACGCGCCGGTTTTTTCGGTTTCGGGCAACACCGTAGGAATCGCACTAAACTCGAATTTCACCACTCCGACTACGGCTCAACAGTTGGTGTCTGCGATCAATGCTTCTCCCTTGTTGGTGCCTGTAATGGGTGCAAGCATCAACGGCGGTTTGGGCAATACTGTGATCGGTTCGATCAATCCAACCTATTCACCGCTTACACTGAATCGCACTGGCGATGTGGTTATTCAGCCGGGCAAGGTTGTTATTGGCGACGCTCCCAATGAAAACGAAGTCACGCTTCGTTTTGCCGAATCGCTTCCCAACGATTTGTATCGCGCCGAAATCTTCGGCTTTGATGATCCCGTGGCAGGGATTATCGGACTACGAAACACGACACCGACCGGTGCGGCGGGAGACCTTTTCAAACCCACATCGTCCAATCAACGTCAAGATACGATTAATTTCCGATTGGACCTCGGGCCACAGGTTACTGCCGTCGTGCCGCAGCCAGTGGTGCGCAATGCGAACAACTCTTTACAGCAACTTCGAGACACGATCGTTGTTTACTTTGACAACGATAAACTATTGGTCGAAAACAATTCTGCTGGGCAGCCGACCTCAAGATCGGCTGAAAACCCCGAGTTCTATCAGTTGATTTTCACGGATGAAACGGTTCGTAACACTGACGACCAGCGTTTCTTGCCCCAATCGGTTCAGTACAACGCATCGGCCAACACGGCGACGCTGCGGTTCGGTCAAGACATCGATAGTTTAACGGGTTCGAATTCCGGCGCGCGCACTTTCCGTCTGCGCGTTGGAACTCGCGAGACAGAGCCGATCACGCCGCGATTGAGCGAAGCTGC